>NZ_JAMYLA010000039.1:0-63689 GCF_040317725.1 Mesorhizobium sp. M1396
GTTCCCCTCTCTAGCCCTTGCTGGGTAGACGCTCTCTGTGGCGTCCGCGCATGCCCCCCACCACCGCCGCCGGGGCGCCAAGGCCGGTGCGTCCGACAGGAGCCTTGATGATACGAATTGTTCGTCTCGCCGACCTTGCCGTCGCTGGCGTTCTGACCGCCTTGATGGCCTTGCCGCTCTCCGCCATCGCCTTGGCGCAAACCGCACCCGCGCAACCCGCACGTCCTCAGGCCGCGCCCGCTTCGCCGGCCCAGGCGGCACCCAAGCTCGAAACCTTCGGCAGGTGGTCGACCCTGGTCGACGAGGTCGACACCGGTGAGGATCTCCGCAAGACCTGCGCGGCATCAACCGCCTTTGTCGGCGCTGGCGGCGAGAGCGGCACTCTGACACTCATCATCACGAACGGCGATGCACTGCCGCCGGATGCCTACCCATCCATAACCATCTCCGTCGACAACAAGGCCTTGCCGACCGGCAAGTCGGTCGCCGCCGCTTTCGGCGATGACAAGGGCCGCGTCGCCGCAAAGCTCCATTCCGATGGTGCCGTGAACGGCCGGCTCAGCTGGACCGTGGACAACCAGGCCAAGACCAGCCTGGCGCTCTTGCGCGTCATGCGGCGGGCATCGGCGCTTGACGTTTCCTTTGGCGACGCGCCGGTTGGAAGCATATCCATGGACGGCTTCACCAAGGCCTATCGCAGCCTCGGCGTATCGTGCGGGTTCCCGACCGCCGACGTCGCGCCCTGACGGCATCGGAACGCAGTCCGGCTGCTTGGCGAGGCTGGCAATCTTGCTCGCGCCTCGCTATTTCTCTGGCTGAGGGGCGAGGGGCGGATGCAGATACTTTGCCATCGCTGCAAAAACCTCTAAGCCTTTCGCTTCACCGGATTCGCCAACCAAAGGCTTCTCAATGCGCTGTCCCTATTGCCAGTCAGAAGATACGCAGGTGAAGGATTCGCGCCCCGCCGAGGATGGCGCGGCGATCCGCAGGCGGCGCGTCTGCCCCGATTGCGGCGGCCGCTTCACCACCTTCGAGCGCGTGCAGTTGCGCGACCTCGTGGTGGTCAAGAAATCGGGCCGCAAAGTGCCGTTCGACCGCGACAAGCTGCTGCGCTCGGTGGAGATCGCCGTGCGCAAGCGCAATGTCGATCCCGAGCGCATCGACCGCGCGGTGACCGGCATCGTGCGCCAGCTCGAAAGTTCCGGCGAGACGGAGGTTGCTTCGGGGGAAGTCGGCCGACTGGTCATGGAAGCGCTGAAGTCGCTCGACGATGTCGCCTATGTCCGCTTCGCCTCGGTCTACCGCAATTTTCGCGAGGCCAAGGATTTCCACGAATTGCTGGGCGAGCTCAAGGGAGACGAAGTCAAAGGCGAAGAGGACGCCAGCTAAGCATGACTGCAAGCGAACAGGCCGCCCTTGATCGCCGGTTCATGGCGGCGGCGCTCCGCCTTTCACGGAAGAATGTCGGGCGCACCTCGACCAACCCGTCAGTCGGCACGCTGATCGTGCGCGATGACGGCAACGGCCCGATGATCGTCGGCACCGGCGTCACCGCTGTCGGCGGCCGCCCGCATGCCGAGACCGAGGCCCTGGCCGAGGCCGGCGCGCTCGCGCGTGGTGCTACCGCCTATGTCACGCTGGAACCTTGCGCCCATCATGGCCGCACGCCGCCTTGCGCCAATGCGCTGGTCAATGCCGGCGTCGCGCGCGTTGTCGGTGCGGCCAGCGATCCCGATCCGCGCGTGTCCGGCAATGGGTACGCAATCCTGCGTGCCGCCGGTGTCGAGGTGGTCGAGAAGGTGTTGGCGGCGGAAGCGGCCGAGCAGATGGCCGGCTATTTGATCCGATCATTGAGAAAACGCCCAGAAGTGATTCTCAAGCTTGCGCTTTCCAGCGACGGCAAGATCGGCCGGGAAGGCGAGGGGCAGGTGTCGATCACCGGCGATATCGCGCGCCGCGAGGTGTATCTGATGCGGGCCGAGGCGGACGGCATACTGGTCGGCATCGGCACAGCCCTTGAGGACGATCCGGCCCTGACGGTACGCTTGCCGGGGCTGGAGAACCGCTCGCCGGCGCGCATCGTGCTCGACCGCCAGATCAGGTTGCCGGAGACCTCGAAGCTGGTTTCGGGCGTCGACCGGGTGCCGCTCTATGTCGCCGCTTCCCTGGAGGCCGATCCGCTGCGGCGCGCAGCACTCGAACGCGCCGGCGTGCGCTTCATCGGCACTGAAACACATGAGGGCGGCGTCGCGCTACCGGAACTGCTCGAGGATCTGGCCGCGCTCGGCTTGGCAAGCGTGCTGGTCGAGGGCGGCGCCAAGGTGGCCAGCGCCTTCCTCGCCGATGGGCTGGTCGACCGCATCGTGCTGTTCCAGGGGCCGGAAGCGATCGGCGATGACGGCATTGCATCGCCGATCGACGTTGACCATATCCCGGCAGGTTTTCGCAAGCTTCGCGACATGCGTTTCGGCGAGGACAGCTACGCCGAGTGGATAAGGGATATCTGATGTTTACCGGGATTGTCAGCGATGTCGGCACTGTCGCTTCCGTCAAGCCGCTCAGGGAAGGGGTGGGGTTGCGCATCGACACCGCCTATGACCCCGACACCATCGCCATCGGCGCCTCGATCTCCTGCGGCGGTGTCTGCCTGACGGTCACGGGCTTGCCCCACAGTGGCTCGAATGCACGCTGGTTCGAGGTCGAGGCCTGGGAAGAGGCGCTAAGGCTGACGACGGCGATGGGCTGGAAGTCGGGCACGCGGATCAATCTGGAGCGGGCGCTGAAGATCGGCGACGAACTCGGCGGTCACATCGTTTCGGGCCATGTCGACGGCATGGCCGAGATCATCGAGCGCAAGGATGAGGGCGACGCCGTGCGCTTCACGCTTGAGGCGCCGCGCGACCTGGCGAAGTTCATTGCGCTCAAGGGCTCCGTCGCGCTCGACGGCACCTCGCTCACCGTCAACAAGGTGCAAGGCACGCGCTTCGACGTGCTTCTGATCCACCATTCGCTGACCGTGACCACCTGGGGCGAGCGCAAGGTCGGCGATCGCGTCAATCTTGAGATCGACACCATGGCACGCTATGCGGCGCGGCTGGTGGAGGCCGCGAAAGAGGGCCTTTGAGTGCTTGTCGGCCTGAACCTTTACCTCGACTTAATCAGTTTTAATCGCTATGATTAAATCTGACTGTGAGGCTCAGATGGATACAAAAGTAATCACCGCTCACGTTCCGCTGCCGCTAGCAGAAAAGGTAGATCAGCTGGCTGCTCGCCTTGAGCGTCCGCGCGGCTGGATCGTCAAACAAGCCCTTTCCGCGTGGGTGGATTTGGAGGAGGAGCGCCGACGGCTCACGCTTGAAGCAATGGCCGATGTCGACGCAGGACGGGTCATCGACCACCAGGCCGTGCAGGCGTGGGCTGAGAGTCTTGGTACCGACAAGCCACTGCCGGTGCCTCGTTGATGGAGTTGAAATGGACCAACAAGGCTCTATCCGACTTGGTCCGGCTCCATGATTTTCTCGCGCCAGCAAATGGCCCGGCGGCCGCACGTGCCGTACAGTCGCTTACTGCCGCGCCGGCACGGTTAGTTGAGTATCCGCGCATCGGTGAGAGACTGGAAGAGTTCGAGCCACGAGAAGTGCGCCGCATTTTGGTAGGCAGCTACGAAATTCGCTATGAGATACAGAACACCACAATTTCTGTGTTGCGCCTGTGGCATACGCGAGAGGATCGATAGGGCGGGCGTTCATCCCGCAATCTTCCGCTTGCGGTCAACACGGCTTCGGCCTAAGTCACCGGCAACCCCCCGGAGACTTTTATGGCTGGCACATCCCAACACGGCAAAGCGTTTATCCGTCCGAAGAAGAAAGCCCGCGTTCTGATCATCGAAGCGCGCTTTCACGACGGCCTTGCCGACGCGCTGCTCGATGGCGCGACAAGCGCGCTCGATGAAGCGGGTGCGACTTACGACGTCGTCACCGTTCCAGGTTCGCTCGAGATTCCCGCGGTGATTACCTTCGCGCTGGACGGCGCGACTGAAGGCGGTCCAAATTATGACGGCTTCGTTGCGCTTGGCACCATCATCCGCGGCGACACCTATCATTTCGACATTGTCGCCAATGAATCCAGCCGCGCGCTCATGGACCTGACCGTGCAGGATTCGGTCTGCATCGGCAACGGCATCCTCACCACCGAGAACGACGCACAGGCGTGGACGCGGGCCAAGCGCTCGGAGGGCGATAAGGGTGGCTTTGCCGCGCGTGCGGCGCTGACCATGATCGCCCTCAAAGAACAACTGGGAGCGCGATCGTGAGCGAACCCGCTTCGCCCGGCCAGCCCGCGGTGCGCCACGCCAACAAGCGCGGTGCTGCCCGTCTGGCCGCCGTGCAGGCGCTTTATCAGATGGATGTCGCCGGCAGCGGCGTCTTCGAGATCACCGCCGAATACGAGGCCTTTCGTCTCGGCAAGGAAGTCGACGGCGCGCTCTACCGCGAGGCCGATGCGCAATGGTTTCGCGCCATTCTGGCGGGTGTCGTCGAAAACCAGAAGACCATCGATCCCATCATCCGCCAGGCGCTGACCGAGGACTGGCCGCTGTCGCGGCTCGATTCGACGCTGCGCGCCATCCTGCGTGCCGGCGTCTACGAGTTGATGAAGCGCGAGGATGTTCCCGTTGCCGTCATCGTCTCCGAATATGTCGACATCGCCAAGGCCTTCTACGAGGAAGACGAGCCGAAGCTGGTCAATGCCGTGCTCGACCGTGTGTCACGCCGTGTGCGTGGCGAGGGGCGCGGCAAGGACGCATCATGACGGCAATTGCCGTTGAGGCAGGCAAGGAGGCGCGTCGCACCGCGCTGATCCTCGCCGCCTCGCAGGCGATCATCGGCTCGGCGGCCCCCATAGCCATTTCCATGGGCGCGCTGGCCGGGCAATATCTGCTTGGTCCCGACAAATCGCTGGCGACGGCACCGATCACCGGCTTCAACATCGGCGTGGCGCTCGGCGCGCTGCCCGCGGCGGCCATCATCCGCGGCATGGGCCAGCGCTGCGGCTTCATGATCGGCACGATCGTCACGGCGCTTGGCGGCCTGATCGCCACGCTGGCACTTTTTCAAGGCAGCTTCTGGCTGTTTGCCTTTGGCTTGCTCACGATCGGGGTCGGTGGCGCTTTCGTCCAGCAATTCCGCTTCGCCGCCGCAGACAACGCGCCGTCGGAATTCAAGGCGCGCGCCATCTCCTTCGTGCTGGCCGGCGGCATCGTCACCGCCATCCTCGGGCCGCAGATCGTCATCTTCACCCGCGAATTGTTGGCGCCGGTGATGTTTGCCGGTGCATTCATTTCCATCCTGCCGCTGGCCGCGGTCGGTGCCATCATCCTGTCGTTCCTGCGGCTGCCGACGAAGACATCCGGCAAGGTGGCGATCACCGGCAGCGACGCCAGACCATTGGCCGAAATCGTCACGCAGCCGCGTTTCGTCGCCGCGCTTTTCTGCGCGGTCGGCAGCTACGCGCTGATGAGCTTCGTCATGACCGGCGCACCGCTGGCCATGGTCGGCTGCGGCCTGTCGGAGACCGACGCGACGCTCGGGATCTCCTGGCACGTCATGGCGATGTTCGCGCCGAGTTTCTTCACCGGCTCGCTGATCCATCGCTTCGGCGCGGAGCGCATCGTGGCGACCGGCCTGATCCTGCTCATCGGCTGCGCCATTGTCGCTCTGTCAGGCCTGGCGCTGTGGCAATTCTGGACGTCGCTGATCCTGCTCGGCCTTGGCTGGAATTTTGGCTTCATCGGCGCCACGGCGATGGTGTCGGCCAGCTACCGGCCGTCGGAAAAGGGCAAGGTGCAAGGCTTCCACGACTTCGTGCTGTTCGGCTCCGTCGCCTGCGCTTCGCTGATGTCGGGGATGGTTTACAACGCCTGGGGTTGGGAAATGCTGAACTGGGTGATATTCCCGGTCACCGTTCTGTGCTTCGTGGCGCTCGGTGCGCTCAAGCTGACGGGCTTGCGCAAGCCAGTGCTTGATCGCGCTTGACCTGACACGATGCTGTCAGGATGACTTCGGTCGAAGCCCCGGCCGCCGAACAAAATTATTGCGCTGATCCCCATTCTTATGAAACCGTATGCCCCGACGGGCCGTCGAAGCCATGCTCATATGCGGCCACCGCATTCCGGTTCACAGCAAGGGATTTCACAATGTTCTCAGTCAAGCTTCTGGCCGGCGCGGCATTGGCGCTCGGCGTAACAGTGGCTTCCGCCAGTGCCCAGGTGGTTGTCTCCTCGAAGATCGACACCGAGGGCGGCGTGCTCGGCAACATCATCCAGCTGGTGCTCAACGCCAACAACATCAAGACATCAGACCGCATCCAGCTCGGCGGCACGCCGGTGGTGCGCAAGGCGATCACCGCCGGTGAGATCGATATCTATCCCGAATACACCGGTAACGCCGCCTTCTTCTTCGAGAAGGCTGACGACCCGGCTTGGAAAGATGCCGCCAAGGCCTATGAGACGGCCAAGAAGCTCGACTACGACGCCAACAAGATCGTCTGGCTGTCGCCGTCGCCCGCCAACAACACTTGGGCGATCGCGCTGCGCAAGGAAGTCGCCGAGACCAACAAGCTCGCCACGCTTTCAGACTTCGGCAAATACGTCGCGGGCGGCGGCCAGGTGGTGCTGGCGGCTTCCGCCGAGTTCGTCAATTCGGCGGCCGCACTTCCAGCGTTCCAGACCACCTATGGCTTCACATTGAAGCCGGACCAGTTGATCACGCTCTCCGGCGGCGACACCGCGGCGACCATCGCCGCCGCCGCCAACCAGACCAGCGGCGCCAACGCAGCCATGGTCTACGGCACCGATGGCGGCATCGCGCCGTCCGGGCTTGTCGTGCTCGACGATGACAAGGGCGTACAACCGGTCTACCAGCCGGCGCCGATCATCCGAGAAGCGGTGCTGAAGGAACATCCCGAGATCGAGACGCTGCTGAAGCCTGTCTTCGCCAAGCTCGACCTCGTCACGCTGCAGGAGCTGAACGGGCGCGTGCAAGTCGGCGGCGAGCCGGTCAAGGGCGTCGCCGAAGACTTCCTGAAGAAGAACGGGTTTTTGAAGTAGTCAGCGCGTAGCTCATAGTGACACCGGTGCAAGGCACCCCCCTCTGGACGCTGCTGATCTCCCCCCTTGCGGGGGAGATGTCCGGCAGGACAGAGGGGGGTGCTGTCCCGCCGACCTCTCAACCCGTCACAAGTGCGTGCCTCGACAGGGTTGCTTCCGAACAAGCCGACACTCGAAAGTTGGCGATCCTTCACACCCCCCTCTGGCCTGCCGGCCATCTCCCCCGCAAGGGGGGAGATTGGATATCGCGTCGGTTTTCGCCAATCCCCAAGGAAAGCTGCGCGACGTGGCAAATCGCCCCTCATGAGGGGCAACCATGATCCTCCGCTTCGACAAGCTCGGCGTGGTCATTGCCGCGATATCAGCCTACGCGGCTTTTGCCGCGCCCTTTGCCACGTTCCGCGCCAACCGCATCGTCCCCGGCCAGGCGCGTTCGATTCTCGAGGCGTTGCCGGCAACGACCGGGACGCTGCTGCTCGCCATCATTGTCGCCGCGGGACTTGTTGCGCTGTTCAAGACACCGCTCGCGCTGCGCCTTGCGGCCAGCGCGGTGACGCTTGCCGCGCTCGTGCTGCTGATCGGCGTTGCCGGCACATTTCTTACGCCGGCGGGCAACACCTTTGCAAGAATTTCGCCGGCCTCCGGTTTCTGGATTCTTATCTTTGCTTTCACGCTTTTGCTCGCCGACGTGCTGACACGGCTGACCCTGTCGCCTTGGGCGAGGGTAGGCGCGCTCGTGGTCGCGGCTTTGGCGATCGGGCTGCTGTTGATTTCGGGAAGCTGGGACAATCTGTCGATCCTCAAGGAATACGCCAACCGTGCCGACAGTTTCTGGGCCGAAGGCTCCAAGCACGTGACGCTGGCGCTCGGTTCGCTGGCTGCCGCGGTGATCGTCGGCCTGCCGCTCGGCATTCTCTGCCATCGCGTCGAAAGGCTGCGCGCCGGCGTGCTCAACGTGCTCAATATCATCCAGACCATTCCCTCGATCGCGCTGTTCGGCCTGCTGATCGCACCGCTCGGCTGGGTTGCCACGCATGTGCCCGGAGCTGCCGCGCTCGGCATTCGCGGCATCGGCACGGCGCCGGCTTTCGTCGCGCTGTTCCTCTATTCGCTGCTGCCGGTTGTGGCCAACACCGTGGTCGGTCTCGCTGGCGTGCCGCGGGCCGCCAACGACGCGGCGCGCGGTATGGGCATGACCGACCGACAGCGCCTGTTCGGCGTCGAGTTTCCGCTGGCTTTTCCTGTCATCCTCACCGGCATCCGTATCGTTCTGGTGCAGAACATCGGCCTCGCCACCATTGCCGCGCTCATCGGCGGCGGCGGTTTTGGCGTGTTCGTCTTCCAGGGCGTCGGCCAGACGGCGATGGACCTTGTGTTGCTCGGCGCCGTGCCGACGGTGGCGCTGGCCTTCGCCGCCGCCATCATCCTCGACGCGGTGATCGAAATGACCGCCACCAAGCGCAGGGTTGAAACGGCATGATCGAGATCGAAGGCATTACCAAGCGCTATGACGCGACGACGGTGGTCGATGATGTCTCGATGGTCATCGAGCCTCGCACCATCGCCGTTATCGTCGGCACCTCCGGTTCCGGCAAGACGACGCTGCTGCGCATGATCAACCGGCTGGTCGAACCGACCTCGGGCATCATCAAGCTCGACGGCGCCGACAACCGCTCGCTGCCCGGTTACGAACTGCGCCGCAGCATCGGCTACGCCATCCAGGGCCACGGCCTGTTCCCGCATCGCACGGTGGCACAGAACATCGCCACCGTGCCGGTGCTGCTCGGCTGGGACAAGGACCGCATCAAGGCCCGCGTCGACGAACTGATGACGCTTTACCAACTCGATCCCGAAGCGTTCGGGCCGCGCTATCCGCACGAACTGTCCGGCGGTCAGCAACAGCGCGTCGGCGTTGCCCGCGCGCTCGCCGCCGAGCCCAACGTGCTGTTGATGGACGAGCCGTTCGGCGCGCTCGATCCGATCATCCGCACCAAGGCGCAGGAAGATCTGCTGGCGATCCAGCAGCGCTTCGGCACCACCATCATCCTCGTTACCCACGACATGGAAGAGGCCGTGCATATGGGCGACAAGATCGCCGTGATGGATGCCGGCAAGCTTGTGCAATACGCCAAGCCCGCCGAGATCCTGGCGAAGCCGGCGAGCGCCTTTGTCGAGACCCTGGTCGGCGCCAGCGAAAGGCCATTCCGGTTGCTGTCGCTCGGCCGCGTCCGCGATGCCGTGGAGAAGGGCTCCGCCGAAGGCGAAGCGATCCCCGGCGATGCCAGCCAGCGCGATGCACTGGCTGAATTGTTGTGGTCGGGCCGGCCGGCGCTGCCGGTCACAGGCGCCGACGGCAAGCCGCTTGGCCGCGTCACGGTCGACGGTCTGGTGAAACGCGCGGCGAGGCCGGCATGAAGGCCTGGCTTCCATCGCTAGTCAGGCTTGCCTTGGTGGTGCTGCTCGTTGCCTTCGTCACCAATCCCGGCTGGTTCGAGCCGCTGCTGAAGCCGCTGACAGAGAACAATGCGCCGGTGATCTACAACCAGGGCAGCCTGCTGACGCTGACATTGCTGCATTTGCGCACCGTCCTGATCGCCACCGTGGCTGCGACCATCGTCGCTGTGGCGCTTGCCATCCTGGTCACAAGGCCGGCCGGCGCCGAGTTCCTGCCGCTGTCGCGCAGCCTGGTCAACATCGGCCAGACCTTTCCGCCGGTGGCGGTGTTGGCACTCGCCGTGCCGGCGGTCGGCTTCGGCGAGAAGCCGACGCTGATCGCGCTGTTTCTCTACGGCCTGCTGCCGATCTTCGAGAATGCGCTGACCGGCCTGACGACGCTGCCGCCCAATGTGGTCGAGGCGGCGCGCGGCGCCGGCATGACCGGTTGGCAAAGGCTCACCAAGGTCGAGCTGCCGCTCAGCGCACCGATTATCCTGGGCGGCATCAGGCTGTCGGTGGTGATCAGCCTCGCCACGGCCACCATCGGCTCGACGGTGGCCGCCAGGACGCTCGGCGAAGTGATCATCGCCGGGCTGTTGTCCAATAACCTCGCCTTCATCCTGCAGGGCGGCCTGATCGTGGCGGCCCTTGCCGTGCTGATCTATGACGGCCTGTCGACGATCGAGCGCTACACGGCGCGCCGCATGGGCCGGGAGACCGAGTAATCGGTTTCAGATTTCATCTTCGCCAACTTCCGCCATCCTTAGAAGATGGCGCAAAAGGCCAGTCTTGAGCGGCTTATTGCCGTGTATCGGAATCGAGAGACGTACAACGCTTCCCTGCTTTCCGTAGATATGATGGCTTCCGGCGACGCGCAGAAGCTCCCAACCTCGTCGCTCGACAACCCGCGAGAGTTCCTTGCCGGAGATGGACTTCAAACAGCGACTTCCACGATCCTGCCGGGTTTCGAAGTCGACGACGACGGAAGGTCGACTGAAAGACAGCCCTCAATGGCTTCGCGCAGATTTGCCAACAGCTCGTCCAGGGTTTCTCCCTGCGTAGCGCACCCTGGAATGGCGGGGACTTCGGCCCAGAATCCACCCTCTTCGGCTTCGTGGACAATAGCTTTGAATTTCATCGATCAACTCCTGTCTTGGTCAGAAGATATGCTCGCGATGAGCATTTGCAAAGCAGGGGATCGTGCGGCCTTACTCCGCGGCGTGGGTTTGGATCAGCCCGAGCGTCCTTCCTTGTCGCCGGCAACCAGACGAAATCGTCCTCATTCAATCGATCTAATTCAACAATGACGCCGATGGGAATGCCGCCGCTTTCCACTTTTGGGCGAAAGCCGGGCAAAAACCGAACAATATCTTGACGTTCGCAGCCCTGTTTCGCATACACCGCTGCGAGGAGGCGGATTCCGTGCTCGGAATCCGGTCTTTGTCTCAACGGCCCAGGGAGGGGTTCTTTTGGGCCATCAATCGAGGAAAATCCGGCAATGACAATTATTTCCGCCGTCATCGCCTGCGGCCTGCTTTCAATCCTTTACGCCATCTGGGCGACACGTTCGGTCCTCGCGGCCGATCAGGGCAATGCACGCATGCAGGAAATCTCCGCGGCCATCCGCGAAGGCGCACAAGCCTATTTGGCGCGTCAGTACACCACCATCGCCATCGTTGGCGTCGTCGTCCTCGTGCTCGCCTGGTGGTTGCTGTCCATCACCGCCGCGGTCGGCTTCCTGATCGGCGCGGTGCTTTCGGGCTCCGCCGGCTTCATCGGCATGCATGTCTCCGTTCGCGCCAACGTTCGCACGGCGCAGGCCGCATCAAACAGCCTCGCTGCCGGCCTCGACATCGCTTTCAAGTCGGGCGCCATCACCGGCATGCTGGTTGCTGGCCTGGCCTTGCTCGGCGTGTCGATCTACTACCTTGTCCTGACCCACTTCTTGGGCCTTCAGCCCAATGACCGCATCGTCATCGATTCGCTGGTCTCGCTCGGCTTCGGCGCATCGCTGATCTCGATCTTCGCCCGTCTCGGCGGCGGTATCTTCACCAAGGGCGCCGACGTCGGCGGCGATCTCGTCGGCAAGGTCGAAGCCGGTATCCCGGAAGATGATCCGCGCAACCCGGCCACCATCGCCGACAATGTCGGCGACAATGTCGGCGACTGCGCCGGCATGGCCGCCGACCTGTTCGAAACCTATGCGGTGACGGTCGTCGCCACCATGGTTCTCGCTGCCATCTTCTTCGGCGGCACCGCCGTTCTCGGCGCGGCGATGCTCTATCCGCTCGCCATTTGCGGCGCCTGCATCCTGACCTCGATCGTCGGCACCTTCTTCGTCAAGCTCGGCTCGAACGGCTCGATCATGGGCGCGCTCTACAAGGGCCTGATCGTCACCGGCCTGTTGTCCGTCGTCGGTCTCGGCGTCGCTACCTCCGTATGTCTTGGCTGGGGCGAGATCGGCACCGTTTCCGGCATGGTCATCACCGGCAAGAACCTGTTCTTCTGCGGCCTGATCGGCCTCGTGGTGACCGGTCTCATCGTCGTGATCACCGAGTACTACACCGGCACCAACAAGCGCCCGGTGAACTCCATCGCCCAGGCGTCGGTCACCGGTCACGGCACCAACGTCATCCAGGGCCTTGCGGTCTCACTGGAATCGACGGCACTTCCGGCGATCGTCATCGTCGGCGGCATCATCTCGACCTATCAGCTCGCCGGCCTCTTCGGCACGGCGATCGCGGTCACGACGATGCTCGGCCTTGCCGGCATGATCGTTGCGCTCGACGCCTTCGGCCCGGTCACCGACAATGCCGGCGGTATCGCCGAAATGGCCGGCCTGCCCAAGGAAGTGCGCCACTCCACCGACGCGCTCGACGCGGTCGGCAACACCACCAAGGCGGTGACCAAGGGCTACGCCATCGGTTCGGCCGGCCTCGGCGCACTGGTGCTGTTTGCCGCCTACTCGAACGACCTGAAGTTCTTTGCCGCCAATGGCGACAAATATCCCTACTTCCAAGGCATGGGCGAGATCTCCTTCGATCTCTCCAACCCCTACGTCGTCGCCGGCCTGATCTTCGGCGGCCTGATCCCGTATCTGTTCGGCGGCATCGCCATGACGGCCGTCGGCCGCGCGGCCGGCGCCATCGTCGAGGAGGTGCGCAAGCAGTTCCGCGAGGATCCGGGCATCATGGCCGGTACCTCCAAGCCGAACTACGCCCGCGCGGTCGATCTGCTGACCAAGGCGGCGATCCGGGAAATGATCATCCCGTCTCTGCTGCCGGTGCTGGCGCCGCTCGTCGTCTACTTCGGCGTGCTGCTGATCTCGGGCTCGAAGGCATCCGCCTTTGCAGCGCTGGGCGCCTCGCTGCTCGGCGTCATCGTCAACGGCCTGTTCGTCGCCATCTCGATGACTTCGGGTGGTGGCGCCTGGGACAACGCCAAGAAGTCCTTCGAGGACGGCTTCGTCGACAAGGACGGCGTCAAGCACCTCAAGGGTTCCGAAGCGCACAAGGCTTCGGTGACCGGCGACACGGTCGGCGATCCCTACAAGGACACCGCCGGCCCGGCCGTCAACCCGGCGATCAAGATCACCAACATTGTCGCGCTCTTGCTGCTGGCCGTGCTCGCGCACGGCTGATCGAGGAGCATTGGTCGAATAAAACCCGCGGGATCGCTCCCGCGGGTTTTTTGGTCGACTGAGATGATGCTGCCCTCCTCGAGGGAAGGCGGTCTGAGATCAGGGAGTGCCGCCGCCGGGAATGCCGGGGGCCAGCTTGCTGGCGCCGTTGATGATCTGGCTGAGGAAGTTCTGATCCTTGCCGCCGGTCGGGGTGGTGCGCGAGACGAAGTCGAACATCTTGCCGTCCTTCAGCCCGTAATTGGCGATCTGGGTGACGCGCCCGTCCGCGCCGAAATAGACCGCCAGCACCTTCTGGTCGATGAGCCTCGGCTTGTCGAAGGCGACGTAGCGCTTGCGCGTCTGCGAAATGTAGTAGAACGCCTCATTGTCGAAGGTCGCCGTCGTCGACGGCGTGCCGAGCGCCAGCAGCACCTGCTCGCGGCTGGAGCCGACGGGCACCGAATCGATTGCCTGCTGGTCGATGACGTACCCTTGCGTCAGCGTCTCGCTCGGGCTGAGGTCACCGATCATCTTGTTGGTGTGGCAGGCGGATAGCGCCGAAATGATAACCAGCAGCGAGATCGCGCCGGCGGGCCTGGACGAGAAGGTCGACTTGAAATTCAGCGCGCGCAACAACAACTCCATTAGCTGGCCGCAACTTGCGCTGGGCCGCGAAACCGGTAAACCAGCTTGCTTGCCGATGCAACAAGGCCACTTCAACAAACGGTCCCCAGGAGACCATCCCCAATGTTCCAGCGCTTTTTTGGCCGCGAACGCCACGCCAACCGCGCTATCACCGAGGCGCTTTACGCACAAATCGTGGCGGCGGCGCGGCAGACCGTGTTTTATTCCCATTGGAATGTGCCAGACACGCCGCTTGGCCGTTTCGAGATGCTGTCGCTGCACATGTTCCTGTTCCAGCACCGGTTGCGTGGTGAGGACGGCGTGGCGCAAGAGGTTGCTCAAGTGCTGATCGACGAGTTCTTCCTCGACGTCGATCATTCGCTGCGGGAATTGGGCGTTGGCGATGTCGGCGTACCCAAACGCATGAAAAAGTTGGCAAGGATGTTTTATGGCCGAACCGCCGCCTATGATGATGCGCTGGAAAGAAATGACCGCGAAGGGCTCACCGCGGCCCTTGCCCGCAATGTCCGGCCCGACGCCGGCGCCTGGCCGGAAGCGTCGCTGCTGGCCGCGTATGTCACCGACGCTTGCAATCAACTGGCCGCGCAACCATCCGAATCGATTGTTGCCGGCGCGCTGGCGTTTCCCGTCCCAAGGGAGGTTGAACAATGAAGCACGTTGACCCGCAAAGCCCGGTATCCTTCCGCGCAAACGTCACTCGCGTGCCGCAGAAGGGTCTGCCGGTGGTTATCGAGGCCGATGCCGCGCAGCGCGCGGCGCTGGCCGAGGAGCACGGGCTGATTTCGGTCGAATCCTATCGCGCCGAGCTTCTGGTGGCGTCATGGAAACGCAATGGCGTGAAGATCAGCGGTCGCGTCGAAGCAAACATCACCCAAGCCTGTATCGTCACGCTCGAGCCTGTCGAAGCGCATATCGACGAACCGGTCGAAGCGCTGTTGCTGCCCGAGGACTCCAAGCTTGGACGGCAGGGTTTCGATGGTGGCGGCGAGATACTGCTCGACGCGGAAGGCCCTGACAGTCCCGAAACATTTTCCGGTGACACGATCGATGTCGGGGCACTTGCCGAACAGTACTTCGGACTGGCCATCGACCCCTATCCGCGCAAGCAGGGCGCCTCGCTGAATGCCGGCACCGAGACCGAACCAGCGGAGAATGAATTTCAGCAGAAACTGCGATCCTTGCTGGGAAAATCCTGAAAAGCTCGCCCGCGACGGAAAAGTCGGTTGTGCGGCAGCCCAAAACCGTTATTTTCGCCGAACCTTCGCGGTCGCTGAAGCGACCTGCCCGCATAACCGTGAGATAAATACCGCGTGATCAGGATTTCCATCGATGCCATGGGCGGCGATCACGGACCAGCCGTGGTCATTCCGGCGCTCATGACGGTCGCGACCCGCCGTCCCGACATCCGCTTCGTCATCTACGGCCGTGAGGAGGTCGTGCGCCCGGAACTCGCCAAATTTCCGAAGCTCGCCGAGATCAGCGAGTTCTTCCATTGCGAGGTAGCGGTCAGGATGGACGACAAGCCGAGCCAGGCGCTGCGCCATGGCCGCTGGAAGTCGTCGATGTGGAAGGCGGTGGAAGCGGTCAAGGCCGGCACGGCGGACGCCTGCATTTCCGCCGGCAACACCGGCGCGCTGATGGCGATGTCGAAATTCTGCCTGCGCACCATGGCCACCATCGATCGCCCGGCGATCGCGGCGCTGTGGCCGACATTGCGCGGCGAAAGCGTGGTGCTGGACGTTGGCGCCACGATCGGCGCCGATGCGCACCAACTGATCGACTTTGCCATTCTGGGCACCGGCATGGCGCGCTCGGTCTTCGGCGTCGCCAGGCCGAGCGTCGGCCTGCTCAATGTCGGAGTCGAGGAGATCAAGGGCCAGGAAGAGGTCAAGGAGGCCGGGCGCATGCTGCGCGAAGCCAACATGGCCTCGATGAACTATCACGGTTTCGTCGAAGGCGACGACATCGGCAAGGGCGTGGTCGACGTTGTCGTCACCGAGGGCTTTGCCGGCAACATCGCGCTGAAGACGGCGGAAGGCACGGTGCGCCAGATCGGTGGCTATCTGCGCGCGGCGATGAGCCGGACGCTGATGGCCAGGATCGGCTACATCTTCGCCAAGGGCGCCTTCGATCGCCTGCGCGAAAAGATGGATGTCGGCCGCTCCAATGGCGGCGTCTTCCTGGGACTGAACGGCATCGTGGTGAAAAGCCATGGAGGTGCCGATTCGGACGGCTTCGCTGCGGCGATCGAGCTTGGTTATGATATGGTGCGCAACAATCTGCTCGACCGCATCGAGGCCGACCTCGACCTGTTCCATGCGCGCAACCCGCATGCCCAGGCAAACAGGAAATCCGACGTCGTTACCGACGCAAAGGAATAGGAAAGAACTTTGATCAGATCAGTCGTGCGCGGCATAGGCGCCGCGCTGCCCCGCCGAATCATGAAGAATGCCGATTTTGAAGGCATGGTCGAGACCTCCGACGAGTGGATCGCCCAGCGCACCGGTATTCGCCAGCGCCATATCGCTGCGGATGACGAGACGACGGCTTCGCTCGGTGAGGCGGCGGCGCGCGCAGCACTTGCCGATGCGGGTCTCACGCCCGCCGACCTCGATCTGATCGTGCTGGCGACCTCGACGCCCAACAACACATTCCCGGCCACCGCCGTCGAGATCCAGAACCGGCTCGGCATGCATCACGGGTTTGCCTTCGACCTGCAGGCGGTCTGCTCGGGCTTCGTCTACGCCGTGGCCACGGCCGACCTCTACATCCGCGGCGGCCTGGCCAAGCGCGTCCTGGTCATCGGCTCGGAAACATTCTCGCGCATCCTCGACTGGAGCGACCGCTCGACCTGCGTGCTGTTTGGCGATGGCGCCGGTGCCGTGGTCATGGAAGCCGGCGAGGGGACTGGCGCGATCGCCGACCGTGGCGTCCTGGCGGCCAGCCTGCGCTCCGACGGAGCGCACAAGGACAAGCTTTTCGTCGACGGCGGGCCGTCGACTACGGGCACCGTCGGCCACCTCCGGATGGAGGGCCGCGAAGTCTTCAAGCATGCGGTGGGCATGATCACCGACGTCATCGAAGCGACGTTCTCGCAAGCCGGCATTACCGCCGATGACCTCGATTGGTTCGTGCCGCACCAGGCCAATAAACGAATTATTGACGCTTCCGCCAAGAAGCTCGGGATAGCTGAGCAAAAGGTGGTGGTTACGGTCGATTTACACGGTAACACCTCGGCTGCTTCCGTGCCGTTGGCACTTTCGGTGGCCGTCGCCGACGGCCGCATCAAGAAGGGCGATCTCGTGCTTCTGGAGGCCATGGGTGGCGGCTTCACCTGGGGCGCGGTCCTGGTTCGCTGGTAAGTGCCAAACGGTCCGGTTTCGGTCCTTGACCTTGCCGGATCAATTACTTAGGTTCTGCCGTTGTTGTGCCGAATTTTATGTTTTGAGCTGATGGGACGGTCGGATGGGGGGAAAGACACTTACGCGCGCCGACCTTGCCGAGGCGGTTTACCGGAAGGTCGGCCTGTCGCGCACTGAATCGGCCGAACTCGTCGAAGCGGTGCTGGACGAAATCTGCGAAGCGATCGTCCGTGGCGAGACGGTGAAGCTGTCGTCCTTCGCGACATTCCACGTCCGCTCCAAGAACGAGCGCATCGGCCGCAACCCCAAGACCGGTGAAGAAGTGCCGATCCTGCCGCGCCGGGTGATGACCTTCAAGTCGTCGAATGTCCTGAAGAACCGTATCTTGCGCTCCCACCAAAGCGGCAAGGCCAAAAGCGGCAAGTAGCCACAATGCGCGGTTGAAAACCGCCGCCGCCATGATGCCGGGCTTGAATATTGCTTCATAAACCGCTGAAATGAGACCCGATTCGGCAGGGTAAGCCGGATCATCGTCCAGCGTGAGGATTCGCCCATGGACAAGAGCCCGGACGCCTTTCGTACCATCAGCGAGGTCGCTGAAGATCTCGATCTGCCGCAGCATGTGTTGCGCTTCTGGGAAACGCGTTTCACCCAGATCAAGCCGATGAAGCGCGGCGGCGGCCGTCGTTACTACAGGCCGCAGGATGTCGAGCTGATCAAGGGCATCCGCCACATGCTCTACGACCAGGGCTACACCATCAAGGGCGTGCAGAAGCTGTTGCGCGAGAACGGAAATCATTTCCTGGTCGCCATCGGCAATGGCGACATGGCCGCCGTCGAGGCGATCTCGCAGCGAAAGCAGGCCGATCAAGTGCCGCTGACGCCCGCGGCCCAGCCGCGCGGCATGGACGACGAACTGGTTGGCCAGCCGCGCGTCAAACCCAGTCGCCGCTTTTTCGGCTTGGGCAAGAGCGACGAGGACGGTCCGGTGCAGCCGGACGCGTCGAAACTCTCGCGCGACAATCGCGCGCTGCTGCAGGAGGCGCTGTTCGATCTCCTGGAATGCAAGCGTCTGCTCGACCAGGTGCGCTGACCGAAGCGGCATCGGTATTTCGAAAACCGGAACCCGTCTTCCGGTGAGGCGTTACGCTTCCTTCTGCACGTGAAGGAAACGCATCATGGCATCATTTTCGACCCTCTCGGACATCGATCTCGACAGACAGGTCGCGGCTCTCACCAGGGAATTGGCCAGCCTGAAGAGGGCCGTGGCCAGGCGAGGCGGTGCCTATTACGAGGACGGTCGCGATGCCGCACTCGACACCTATTCCGACTTTGCCGAGCGTCTGCGCGATGCCATGCCGGCCATCCGCAAACGGGGCAGGGTGATCGAGAAGTCGGCCCGCGATCATCCGGCGGCCGCCGCCGCAGTCGGCCTGGTGGTGCTCGGTCTCGTTGTCAGTCTGCTGTTCAGCCGGCGCTGAGGCGTAGGCCCGGTCATTCGGATGCATCCCTGACGAAACCACTGAGCAAAAAGGTGCTCGGGTGTTCAAAAGAACTTGATGGGGCCGATCTGCGTGAGACGGCCTCACAGGCGCCTGGTTCACGATCCCGTGACGGTCGGTTTGGCTCTTGGCAAATCGCCGGCGAGCGGGCATGTTCCCGATCGTCTCAGGCAGCACTCCACATTTGATCAAACTCTTTCAGTCATGGAGTTGCCAATGCCCCAAAATGCAAAAAGCGAAGCCCTCTCCGAACCGGCAGCCAACGGGAACGGGCCTGATCACGGCACCCTCAGAGCGATGCGGGAGACCCGCGGCTACAGCGTGGAAAAGCTTTCCCTGACATGCGGTCTGGCGGTCGACGAGATTGAGGATATCGAGAACGGCAGGGTGACCGATCCGTCGAAGCTGCGTCGTATTGTGTCCGCGCTTCGACTTCCGCAGGAGGCTCCGATTACCCCGGCCGTACCGACGCCGGCGCAAGGTCGACCCCTGACATAGATCAGCCCTCAGGCATGCCCGACAACCCGCCAAGGCATCCTTGGCGGGTTTGTTTTTTGTCGGGTGCCGCCGTCTCCCTGCCTCGGCCTGGGGCTTGCCGATTTGTGTGTCGCGCGTGTTTATACGCGATGCCGTCCATCAAGTTCTGAACCATGGGTTTTGACGATGAGCCTGGAATCCGTTCGTGCCTTCTTCGCCGCTCACGCACCTGGCATCGATGTCATCGTCACCGAAGCGAGTTCGGCGACGGTGGCGCTGGCGGCTGAGGCGCACGGCGTCCTGCCGGCACAGATCGCCAAGACGATCTGCCTGCGCGTCGGCGACCACACCATGCTGGTGGTGACCAGCGGTATCGCCAGGCTGGACAACCGCAAGTTCAAGAACCAGTTCGGCGGCAAGCCGCGCATGCTCGACGCCGCGGAAGTTGTCGAAGCAACGAGCCATCCGGTCGGCGGTGTCTGCCCGTTCGGCCTCCCGGCGCCGCTGCCGGTCTATTGCGACGTATCGCTGCGCGAGTTCGAAGAGGTGGTGCCGGCGGCAGGCGCCACCAACGCCGCCGTGCGGCTCAGCCCGCGACGCATGGCCGACCTCACCGGCGCCGAATGGATCGATGTCTGCCAAGGGTAGGATGGTCGCCGAATTTTGGTTGACCCGACCGGGGTTATCACGATACATCGCGACCGGTCCGGAGTGTAGCGCAGCCCGGTAGCGCACTTGACTGGGGGTCAAGGGGTCGTCGGTTCGAATCCGGCCACTCCGACCATTTGAAGCAGGACTTCCCCCGAGTCCGCATCGGCTGGAATCCGGCCAGATCAAATTTCCAATCGATTAGGCCTTTAACTTCTTGCTTGATCCGGCGCAGGCCGCAACAGCCGCTGGTGCCTATATTCCAGCGCGATGGCGCCCCAGATCAGGCCAAGCAGCAGGTAGACGTGGCGCCAGTGGTCGATGTCGATGAAGGTGCCGAGCCCGACATTGCCGATGAAGGCGACATAGGCGCACAACAGATAGGGCTGCCATGGCCGGTCGCGCAGCAGGATGCGGAAGCCGGCTGCTATCGTCCATAAGACGAGCGCGAGGAACGACACGAAGCCGAGCCAGCCATAGTCCATCAGCATCTTCAGCCAGATGTCGTGGGTGTCTTCGCCGAAGATCGTGCCGAACACCAGCGGGCCGATGCCGAATGGATGCTCCATCGCCATCTGGAAGCCGATTGCGTAGCGGGCGAAGCGTCCCAGGCGGGCGGTGTCGTAGCTCTGCTCGAGATGGGCACGGTTGGAGAACATCTCCGACACGCCGGGCAGCTGCAGGATGACGATCATGGCGACGACCAGCAGCGCCAGCGCGGCGATCGTCATCACCACCACGCGTAGCCGGAACATGCCGCTGGCGCTCTGCAGGAACAGCCAGCCGGTGAGCAGGACAGCCGAGACGGCGAACATGCCCCAGGCGCCGCGCGAGAAGGAGAAGAAGATGCCGGCGGTGATGATCAGCAGCGGCACCGCCAGCAGCGGCATGCGAGAGGCCGTTCCGGTCAGGAGCAGGTAGAGCAGATAGATGCCGGGCAGCACCAGGAACGGGCCGAACACGTTCGGGTCCTGGAAGGCGCCAGCGGCACGGTCGTATTTGGTGAACATCTCCGCGCCCGGAAAGGCGTGGAAATAGCCTGCAATGCCAAGCAGCGAGGTCGCCACGGCAGAAGCCACGTAGGCAATGAAGATCAGTCGGTAGAGGCTCGGCCGCACAGCGGTGATCGATGCGAAGAACACCGCGCTGAAGGCGAGAAACAGCGATACGGCGAGATAGAGCGGCGTATTGGCGAGGTCCGCCATCTGCGTCATGGAGATCATGCCGCCGATGTTCATCGTGACCAGCAGCACCAGGAGCGGCGTGGCCGCGCGGGAAATCCTCAAGCCGAAAAGCGCCCAGATGGCGATCAGCCCGGCCATGTAGAGTTCATAGGGCGCCGGCTCGCTGATGACGAAGCCGGATAGCAGAATGCCGAGGAAAACCGCGCATGAGGAAATCAGCGCGATCAGCTTGGCGTTGACCGCCGCGCGCGGCACATCATGGCTGATCGCGCTCAATAGGCGTTTTCCGTGTTGAGCAGCCGGATCGGCGTCAGGAACAGGATGCGCAAGTCGAACAGCAGCGACCAGTTCTCGATGTAGTAGAGGTCGTACTCCGTCCGCATGCGGATCTTCTCGTTGGTGTCCATCTCGCCGCGCCAGCCATTGATCTGCGCCCAGCCGGTGACGCCTGGCTTGACCTTGTGGCGTGCGAAATAGCCGTCGACCACCTCGTTGTAGAGCAGGTTGTGCGACTGCGCGGCGATGGCATGCGGGCGCGGGCCGACCAGCGACAGCGAACCCAGCAGCGAGTTGAAGAACTGCGGCAGCTCGTCGATCGAGGTCTTGCGGATGAAGCGGCCGACGCGGGTGACGCGCGGGTCGTTCTTGGTCACCGTCTGCTTGGCGGTCGGGTCGGCCTTGTCCGTATACATCGAACGGAACTTGTAGACCTCGA
Organism: Mesorhizobium sp. M1396; assembly: GCF_040317725.1. Lineage (NCBI taxonomy): Bacteria > Pseudomonadati > Pseudomonadota > Alphaproteobacteria > Hyphomicrobiales > Phyllobacteriaceae > Mesorhizobium > Mesorhizobium sp. M1396. The sequence goes on from NZ_JAMYLA010000039.1 coordinate 21,697, forward strand.
TGATCTCGTTGTTGAAGCCGTGCCGCTTCTGATGGAACAGCACCGGCCCCTTGCTGTCGAGCTTGATGGCGATGGCGGTCGCCAGCATCACCGGTGAGAACACGACGATGCCGATGAGGCTGAAGACGATGTCGAAGGCGCGCTTGGCGACCGAATCCCAGTCGTTGATCGGCTTGTCGAAGATATCGAGCATCGGCACAGAGCCGATGTAGGAATAGGCGCGCGGGCGAAACTGCAGTGCGTTGGAATGCGCCGACAGCCGGATGTCGACCGGCAGCACCCACAGTTTCTTCAGCAACTGCAACACACGCGATTCGGCCGTCAGCGGCAGCGACACGATCAGCATGTCGATGCGTGCGATGCGGGCGAACTCGATCAGTTCCGAAATGGTGCCGAGCTTGGGATAGCCGGCGACGATGGGCGGCGAGCGCTTGTCGCCGCGATCGTCAAAGATGCCGCAGATGCGGATATCGTTGTAGGGCTGCTTTTCGACGGAGCGAATGAGGATTTCCGCCGCCTTGCCGCCGCCGACGATGACGGCGCGCCGCTCCATGCGGCCATCGCGCGCCCAGCGCCGGATCAGCTTCGACATCACCAGCCTGAGGCCGAAGATGAGAACGAAACCGATGACGAACCAGGTGCCGAACAGAAGGCGCGAATAGTCTTGCGACATCTTCATGGCGAACGCGGTCAACGCCATCAGCGCGAAGGCACCAGCCCAGGCCAGCAGCACGCGGCCGAAATTGGCGATGGGCCGCATCAAGGCGACGATCTGGTAACAGTCGGTGACGTCGAGCAGCACCACGGCAAGGAACGACGCGGCGGCGATCGTCAGCGGATACTGCCAGGCGAGATAGTTGAAGAACCCGACATAGTGGAAATAGACGGCGAGCCCGGACAGCAGCAGCAAGCCGAATTCGACCATGCGCAGGACGCCGCTGACCATGATCGGCGACATGGTATCGCGCCTGTACTGCGTGGCGACCTGGCGGGCGACATCGTTCATGCCGCTTGGCATGTCGCCATCGGCCGGGCCGTCGAATTTACGCACCGCCTCTGCTGAAAAGCGGCGCGCTGGGTCGATCTCGTTCATGGGGGCTTTCCGCAAGCTTCCCTTCGGTGAATAGCAAAAGAGAGCTAAGAAACCCTTGAAACAACCCGTGGCTTTGAAACGGCTTGGCCTTGCGGCTATCTGTCGAGCGCGGCGAAGTAGGCCTTCTCGATGTTGGCGGCCATCACATCGGCGCCGAAGCGCGCCTTGAGGTCGGCGCCATCGGGCATCAGGTCGCTATAGGCAGCGGGGTCGGCCAGCGCCTGGCTCATCTTGTCGGCAAGCTCGACCGGGTCGGGCCGGATCAGGGCAGGGGAACCGGTGCCGAAGATCTCCGGAATGCCGCCGACCGCGGTGGCGATCATCGGCTTTCCCGCGGCTAGCGTTTCCAGGACGATATAGGGCATGGCTTCGGCGCGCGAGGGAACGATGACGAGCGCCGCCAGTGCAAAGGCCTCCCTGGCCGGCATCGGCGGCAGGAAGCGGACATGGCGCTCGAGCCCGAGGCGTTTCACTCGCACGTGGTAACGCGGCAGGTCGTCGCCGTCGCCGACCATGACCGCGGTCAGCGCGCGGCCGAACTGGGGGCCGGCCAGCGCCAGTGCATCGATGAAGATGTCCGGCCCCTTCAGGTCGCGCATCATGCCGATATAGAGCAGATCGGCTGCGTCTGGCTCGGCGATCACCGGCTCGAATTCGGTGGCGCGCAGGCCGTTATAGACCAGGGTGTTGGGAATGGGCGGTTCGCCGACCTTCCTGCGGTAGGTTTGCCGTTCATAGTCGGAGACAAACAGCAGGCAGTCGGTGAAGCGAGCCATGAAGCGCTCGAGCGCGAAGAACAGCTTTCCGGTGGTCGTGTTCTCGTCATAGTGGAGAGAGCCGCCATGCGGCGAATAAAGGCGGGCTACGCGAGACCTTGATACCCGCAACAATGAGCCGAACAGACGGGCATAGGCGCCACCCTTGGCGCCGTGCCCGTGCAATACGTCCGGCCGCAATTCCTTGATGATCCTGTAAGTGCGCCAGGCCGAGGCAAGGTCGCCCGGGCCGACATGGCGCTGCATCGGCGTGCGGTGGATGCCGAGCGCCAGCATGTCCTTCATCTGCTCGAACAGACGCTCCTCGAACGCGCCGCCCGTCGTCGAATCGCAAACGATGCCGACGGAATGCCCGGCGGCTACCTGCGCCTCGGTCAGGTCGCGCACATGCCGGAATATTCCCCCGACGGGTGAGCGAAAGCAGTGGACGATCCTGAGTGTGTCCGCCACGTGGTTCGTCAGAACAGGCGTTCGCGGACGTAGACGGTATCGCCGGGCAGCAGCGGGTCGGAGGTGACCACACGGCCGGTCATCACCTTGCCGTTGATGTCGCGGGTGATGTCGACGCTTTCCTGGTTGGCACGCGGCGAGAAACCACCGGCAATGGCGATGGCCTTCTGCACCGTCAGGCCGGGGACATAGGAATATTGGCCGGCCGCACCCACTTCGCCCATGACGAAGATCGGCCGGTAGCGGTCGATCTCGACCGAAACGTCTGGATCGCGCAGATAGCCTTGCCGCAATTTGTCGGCGATTTGCTTTTCCATCTGCTGTGCGGTGTGGCCGCGCGCCGGAATGGCGCCGACAAGCGGGAAGGAGAGGTAGCCGGATTGGTCGACGCTGTAGCTGTTGGTCAGGCCGTCCTGCTCGAACACGGTGACGCGGACGCGGTCGCCGGCGCCAAGACGATAGGGCTGATCGAGCACCTCATGGAAGGCTGCCGGCGTCGGCCGGTAGCTGGAACAGCCGGCGAGCATCGATACGGCAAGCAGCGCGCGAAACAGGGAAGCAGTGCTTTTCATGACCGGATAGGTACCTTCGACTGGTCGCCGCAACGTCGCAGCAACTCTAGGGATCGAGGTCCGTTATCATCCTGTTAGGGTTAATGGCCGGTAAAGGGGGCGGCCGACGGACGGCGCATCGGCAAGAGTTTTACGATTTCTGGCGGTTTTGTTTATCGCCCGCCAGTAAACCCTAATGGAAACTTACCGCGATCTTAACGGCTGAGTTACCATAGTTGTTTACGGTGCGTGCTGACCCAGTATCGGAGTAGGGATGCATGTCCGTTCAGTCCGCGGCCGCAGATGTCGACGTCGATCTCAGCCAGCTCTTCGGCAGCCTGGCGAGGAGTTGGCTGCGCATTCTCGTCGTCGCGGTGTTGGTGACCGGCGCGGCTTTCGCCTTTGCCTCGCTGGCAACCCGGCACTACAAGGCCGAGACGCAGGTGGAAATCGCTCCGCGTGAATCCGTGTATACGCGGCCGGCCAGCAACAACAATGATACCGACAAGCCTATTCTCGACGAACAGGGCGTCGCCACCCAGGTCCAGATAATTTCCTCCAACGAAATCCTCAAGCAGGTCGCGCAAAAGCTTGGCCTGGCAAAATTGCCCGAGTTCGACGACGCGCTCTATATGTCGCCGTTGAGCCGCGCTTTGGTCCTCGTCGGCTTGAAAAGCGATCCGATGGAGATTCCGGCGGAAGAGCGGGTCCTCAAGAAAATGCACGAGAAGCTCAACGTCTATGGCGTCGAGAAGACCCGCATCATCGCCATTGAGTTCTCATCGGAAGATCCAAGGCTCGCGGCCGCCATACCAGACGCCATTGCCGCCGCCTATATAGCGGGGCAAGGGGCCGCCAAGCTCGAATCGAACAATGCCGCCGCCGATTTTCTGGCGCCGGAGATCGCCGACCTGTCGAAGCAGGTCAAGGATGCCGAGGCCAAGGTCGCCGCCTACCGCTCACAATCCGATCTTCTGATGGGTGGTAACAATTCGGTGCTGGCCACCCAGCAGCTCTCGGAACTGTCGAGCGAACTGTCGAAAGTGCGCGCCAACCGCGCCGCGGCCGAAGCGACCGCTGACGGTGTGCGCAGGGCGCTGCAGAATGGCGGTTCGCTGGACGCCGTGCCGGAGGTTTTGTCATCGGACCTGATCCAGCGCCTGCGCGAGCGCCAGGTCGAACTGCGCACCAACATCGCCGATCTGTCGACGACATTGCTTGGCAATCATCCACGCATCCGCGCGCTGAAATCGCAACTGGCCGATCTCGATGCGCAGATCCGCGGCGAGGCGCAAAAGGTCATGAAGGGCCTGTTGATGCAGGCCGAGACGGCAAAGGCCCGCGAGAATCAGCTTGTCGCCGACGTCAACACATTGAAGGCCGCGTCGGCTCAGGCCGGGGAACAGCAGGTCGATCTCGATGCGCTGCAGCGCGATGCCACCGCCAAACGGCAGCAGCTCGAGTTGTATCTGACCAACTACCGCGAAGCGGCCTCGCGCCAGGATCGCAATTATCTGCCGGTCGACGCGCGGATCGCCTCGAAGGCTTCGGTTCCCTCCGAGGCTTATTTCCCGAAGGTCGGTCCGATCGTTGGCGCCGCTTTCGCCGCATCGCTGCTGATCATGGCCATCGTGACGCTTCTGCGGGAGCTGTTTTCCGGCCGTGCGATGCGTCCGGCCACCGGTTCCCGCTTCGAGCGGATCGATGAGGTCGCGATGCCCCATGTAGCGCAAGCGGCGGTCGCGATGCCGGTTGTCCGCCATGAGCCCTCAGTCCGCCAGGATACCGTCGCTCGCCAGGAGATGGCGGAACGTCCGGCTGAAGCGGAGGCCGAGCCCTACACGGCCGCGATGCCCTATAGGGCCGAAGCGCCCGATATGGTCGCAATGGCCGAGGCAGCGGCAGCCGAGCAGACGGCTGTCGAGCCCGAACCGGTGCGTTCGACGCTGGGCGAGATCGACGTCGAGAAGGCTGCCGAAAAGCTGATCGCCAGCGGTGCCGCGCGCGCCATATTCGTGTCGCCAGAGGGCGACGAGGCCGCCGCATCCGCGGTCCTGGTGGCACGCGAGGTCGCCGACGCCGGCCTGCGCGTCCTATTGCTGGACCTCACCGCTTCGGGAGCCGCCTCGCGGCCGATGCTGGACAGCGGCCTTTTCCCCGGCATCACCAACCTGCTCGCTTCGGAAGCGCAGTTCAGCGACGTCATCCACGCCGATCTCTACTCGGACTGTCACGTCATTCCCGTCGGCACCGCCGATCCGGTCCGCGCCATGCGAGCCGCCGACCGTCTGCCGATCATCATGCAGTCGCTGACAACCGCCTATGATCTGGTCGTGGTCGAGTGCGGACCAGCCGACGCGCAGGGCATCAGCCGTCTGACCGGCGATGCCACCGAGGTCTTTCTCTCCATGCTGGAGCCGGACGACGAAGTAACAAAGGCCGCGGTCAGGCTGATCGAAAGCGGCTATCCCGACGTGACGCTGGTGACGCCGCTCGGCCACGAACCGCCCGGCAATCCGGTGCCGGGACGGCGCACCGCCGCCGCCTGAGCGAGCCTTGGATCGTTTGGCGGAGACCTGTTCAGAGGCCCGTCTGATTTCTATCCCAGTTCCAGGGTCGTTACGCCGAACAACCGCTGCGGCCCAAGCTTCGGGGCTGGGCCCTTGTACATGCGGGTGGTGGTGAAGGTCGGCGCAAAGCCGGCCGCATCGAGCGCTGCAATGAAGTCCAGTTTGGTGGCTGGAACGTCGACGCTCAGGTCGCCGCCCTCGCAGGCACCAGCCAGTCCGTCCAGCAATCGCAGAGCGATTTCCATGTCGTCGGCAAACAGCGGGCCGATCTTGAAGCCGGATCGACACCGGCGCGCCACGCCATAGCCGTTGATGCCGCGTGAACTGATCGCCGCCAGCCCGTGATGTGGCGGCCGCAGCCAGCGCTGCAGAAAGGCACGTCGGGGCGCGGGAAAGCAATGCGCGTCATAGGCGATGATGTCGGGCACGAGCTCAGTCTTCACCGTCCTCAGTCCGTCGGCTCTGCCCGATGGGCCTGCCTTGCGGCCGCTATAGCGGATGGTCTCGTAGGTCGGGCTGAAGCCCTTGCGCCGGTAATTCGCCTGCTGCTCGGCGACGCCGTCGAGGCCGATTGTGCGGCCGGCAAGTCTCGTTATTCCGGCGTTCCACACCGCCTTTGCGTAGCCTTTGCCGCGCATGTCCGGCCGGCAGATGTAGAGGCCAATGAATCCGAACTCGCTTCCATAGGCCACCGCCGAGATTGCCGCGACCATTTCGTTGCCTACAAAGGCGCCGATGAAGCCTTCAGGGTCCGCGGCCTGGAACATCGCCGCGTCTTCAAGGCCAGGATTCCAGCCTTCCGCGGCCGCCCAGTCGACGAGAACAGCCAGCTCCTGCAGCGACAGTGTCCGGACGGTCGGCTTCATGGCGCTCACTCCGCGGCGGCTATTCCGGGTGAGAAGGATTTCAGCACACCACGATAGGGCTTGGCCAGCGGGCTTGCATAGGCTCCGCGCTTCGATGTCGACAGGCCGAGCGAGATCAGCGCCTCGGCCTGCTTGAGTGCTGCGCCGACGCCGTCGATGACCGGCAGTTGGAACTCCGCTTGCAGCCGGTGTGCAAGGTCGGCCATACCGGCGCAGCCGAGCACAATGGCCTCGGCGCGATCCTCTCCGATGGCTCGGGCGATTTCGTCGCGCAGTTTTCCGACCGCGCCGGATGCCGGGTCCTCCAGCGCAAGCACGGGGATGTCCGCGGCGCGCACGCGGACGCGTCCCGCCATGCCGTAGCGATGCACCAGCCCCTCGACAGGTACAAGCGAGCGTTCGGTGGTTGTCACCACGGTGAAGCGCTGGGCAATGAAAGCAGCGATGGAAAGCGCCGCCTCGCAGATGCCGATAACGGGGATACCGGCCATGGCGCGTGCCGCATCAAGGCCGGTGTCGTCGAAACAGGCGATGATGGCCGCCTGCGCGCCGGCACGCTCGCCGGCGGCGATCTCCATCAGCAGGCCCGGCACGGCCAGTGCCTCGTCATAATAGCCTTCGATCGATACCGGTCCCATGGACGAGGTGACGGCAACCACTTCCGTCCAGGCGCCGGCGACGGCGCGTGCGGCGGCCGCGATGGTCTCGGTCATGCTCGCCGTCGTGTTTGGGTTTACCACCAGTATCTGCACGGTCACGCGCTCGCCCGGCGGCGGCCGACATAGAGGATGGCGCCCAACGTTGCCAAGATCACCAGGAACGAAAACACCGTGGTCACCGTGCCCAGCGCGTAGAGGACAGGCGTCGTGACATTGGTGGTCATGCCGTAGATCTCGAGCGGCAGCGTGTTGAAGGTGCCTGAGGTCATCAGCGTACGCGCGAACTCGTCGTAGGACAGCGTGAAGCCGAACAGGCCGACGCCGATCAGGCTCGGCGCGATCATCGGCAGCACAACATGGGCGAAGGTCTGCCAGGAGGTGGCGCCGAGGTCGCGTGCGGCCTCCTCATAGGCCGGCGAGAAGCGGTTGAAGACGGCGAACATGATCAGTACGCCGAACGGCAAGGTCCAGGTCAGATGCGCGCCGAAGGCGGACGTGTACCAGGCCGGACGAAAGCCGATCTGCTGGAAGACCACGCCGATGCCCAGTGAAATGATGATCGAGGGCACGACGAGGCTGGCGACAGCCAGGTAGAACAGCGCTGTGGCGCCGCGAAATTTCTGGCGGAAGGCGAGGCCTGCCAGCAGTGACACCAGGACGGTGACGATCATCACCATGACGCCCAGCACCAGCGAGCGCTTGAAGCTGCCGCCGAAGTCGCCGACGGCCTGGCGCTCGAACAGATTGGCGAACCAGTGCAGCGACACGCCGTTAAGCGGGAAGGTGAGGCCACCGGTCTCGCCCTGGAAGGACAGGATCAGGATCGCCGACAGCGGGCCGTAGAGGAACAGCACGAACAGCGTGAAGAAAACCGCCAGCACGTAGAAACCGACAGTGCGTTTTTCGTGGCTCACGTCAGAGCTCCTTGCGGATGTCGACGACGCGCAGGATGCCGGCGACCATCAAAAGCACCAGCACGAGCAGCACCACCGCATTGGCCGCGGCGGCCGGATATTGCAGCAGCGACATCTGGTTCTTCATCATCAGCGCGACGGAAGCGCTCTGGCCGCCCGACATCACCTGCACGGTGGAGAAGTCGGCCATGACGAGCGTGACGACGAAGATGGTGCCGATCGCCATGCCCGGCTTGGCCAGTGGAATGATGACGTTCCACAGCACCTGCCAGCCGGAGGCGCCCGCGTCGCGCGCGGCCTCGACCAGCGAGCGGTCGATGCGCATCAGCGTGTTGAAGATCGGCGTCACCATGAACAGCGTGTAGAGATGGACCATGGCGAGCACGACCGCGAATTCCGAATAGAGCAGCCATTCGATCGGTTTCGGCACCAGCCCCAGATGCACCAACGTCGAGTTGATCAGCCCGTTGCGGCCGAGCACGGGAATCCACGAGATCATGCGGATGATGTTGGAGGTCAGGAAAGGCACGGTGCAGACCAGGAACAGCACCATCTGCATGGCCGTGGTGCGGATGTGGAAGGCCAGGAAATAGGCGACCCAGAAGCCGATGAACAAGGTCAGCGCCCAGACGATGGCGGCGAATTTGATGGTATTGAGATAGGTCTTCCAGGTAACCCACGAGCCCAGAACATCGGAATAGTTTGTGGTCAGGAAATCCGGATACATGGCGGCGAAGTCGTAATCCCAGAAGGACACGACGACGATCATGATGATGGGCAGGAGCAGGAACGCACCAAGGATCAGCGCCAGAGGCGCCGACTGGAGGTAGGGCGTGACGGCGCTGACGGAGAAGCGTCGTTGTCGGACTTGTTTCGCGGCGGCGATTGCGGGACGTTCGATCGCGACTGTCATTAATGCTCTCGGTTCTTCGCGATGCGGCTGAGCCGCGTTCCCTTCTCCCGCAAGGGGAGAAGGGGTAGAGAAGGGGCGCTTGTTCCTTACGCCGCGATGAACTCGTTCCAGCGCTTCACCATATAGCGGTCCTCGTCCATGACCGAGTTCCAGCAGGCGACCTTGCCCATGCGCTCCTCGAACGAGCCGCCGTCGCGCACCGCGCCGGCCTTCTCCATGACCGTGCCGTCCGGTGCCTTGATGTCGCCCTTGGCCGGCTTGCCTTCGATCCAGTAGCCCCACTCGTCCTCGGTCATGAACTTCTTGGCCGAGACCATGTTGGCCGAGTAATAGCCTTGGCGGTTGAGATAGCCGCCGACCCAGCCCGACGTGTACCAGTTGATGTATTCGTAGGCAGCGTCGAGCTCGGCGCCCTTGAGATGGGCGGCAAGACCGAGGCCGCCACCCCATGAGCGGTAGCCTTCCTTGAGCGGCTGGAAGCGGCAGGCGATGCCCTTGGAGCGCACGGCGGCGACGGCCGGTGACCACATCGACTGGATGACAACTTCGCCCGACGCCATCAAATTGACGCTCTCGTCGAAGGACTTCCAGAAGGCGCGGAACTGGCCGGCCTGCTTGGCCTTGATCAGGAAGTCGATCGTCTTGTCGATCTCCTCCTTGGTCATGTTGCCCTTGTCGGCATATTTGATGTTGCCCGTGGCTTCCATGATCATCGCCGCGTCCATGATGCCGATGGAGGGGATGTTGAGAATCGCGGTCTTGCCCTTGAAGGCCGGGTCCATGATGTCGGCCCAGGTGGTGATGTCGCGGCCGACAAGGTCGGGGCGGATGCCCAGCGTGTCGGCGTTGTAGATAGTCGGCACCATGGTGAACCAGTTGGTCGGTGCCTTGGCGAAGGTCTTTGAGTCCTGCGCGTCGACATAACCGACTGTGTGCGGCGCCGTGCCCTGCGCGATGACGCTGTCGGGCGTCAGCTTGCCGGTTTTGAACAGCGGCACCAGTTCGTCATAGTACTTCAGTTTGCTGACATCCATCGGCTGCAGGACGCCGCTCGGGAACACCTTCTTGCAGATCCAGTATTCGATGTCGGCGATGTCGTAACTGTCGGGCTGGGTCACGGCGCGCTGGGCAGCGGCGTCGGAATCTGTCGCCGTCATCTCGAGCGTGATGCCGAGATCGGCCTTGCACTTGTCGGCGATGGCGTTGAGGTTCGACACGCCGGTGCCGAACTGGCGCAGCGTGATGTTGGATTGCGCCCAGATGGTCGGAAAGCCTGATATGGCACCAGAGCCGGCGGCAAGACCGACGGCAGCGGCACCCGTCTTCAGCAGCGAGCGGCGCGAAATACCCGCCTTGGTTTGCGTAGTTTTTGTCATCCTATTCCCCTATCTTGTTTTGCTTGGTTGACGTCATGAATGCAGGCGGCCGAGGACGATGGCATCCTCGGAATCCCAGGCGACCGGTACGGCGTTGCCAACGGCGACGGGTTTGGCGAAGAAGTCGGAATCGTCGATGATGACGGTGAAATCGTCGATGCCGGCGCCGGTGACCGACAGCTTCACCGTGGCGCCGCGATATTCGATGTTGGAGACGATGCCGGTGAAGCCGAGGCCGGGCGAGGGTGCCTCGCCGATGCGCACATGGTCGGTGCGGATGGCGATGTCGATCGGCGCTCCCACGTCCTGTGGCTGGCCACTGGCGGCAAGCGAGCCGCCGCCATTCACGTCGAAGGCGACCATGGCGTCGCGTTCACCGGTGACCCGGCCGGAGATGACATTGTGGTCGCCCATGAAGCGCGCGACGAAGGCGGTGGCCGGCCGCTCGAACACGTCGCGCGGCGCCGCTGCCTGTTCGATGCGGCCGTCATTCATCACCACGATCAGGTCGGCGAGCGCCATCGCCTCCTCCTGGCTGTGGGTGACGTGGACGAAGGTGATGCCGAGTGACGCCTGCAGCTTCTTCAGCTCGGCCCGCATGCGGATCTTCAGGAACGGGTCGAGCGCGGAAAGCGGCTCGTCGAGCAACAGCGCCTCTGGATCGGTGATCAATGCGCGGGCGAGTGCTACGCGCTGCTGTTGGCCGCCGGAAAGCTGCGCGGGCCGGCGCGTCGCATAGGCCTCCATCTGCATCAGCTTCAGCATGTCGAGCGCCTTGGCACGACGCTTTTCCTTGTCGACGCCCTTCATCTTCAGGCTGAAGGCGACATTGTCGATCAGGTCGAGATGCGGGAACAGCGCATAGGACTGGAACATCATCGCCGTGCCGCGCTTGGCCGGCGGCAAGTCCGTCACCACCACATTGCCGAGGCGGACATCGCCGCTGGAAATGCTCTCATGGCCGGCGATCATGCGCAGCGTCGAGGTTTTGCCGCAGCCAGAAGGGCCAAGCAGGCAGCAGTAGGTGCCGGCCGGGATCTTGAGGCTGATGCCCTCGACGGCGGTCGTCGTTCCATAGACTTTCGAAACGGACACAATGTCGATTTCGGCGGCTTTGGACATCAGGCTTCCCCATTTGGTCGCATTAACCAAAGCATCATGCGTGCCAATCGCGAGATGACTGGCCAAGCACTTGAATCGTCGGGAAAATCAGGATTTTTGGGCGGCGCCTATCAGGCGGGCTGTTTGTGCATTGCACAAATTATGGGCGATTGTCGGCGATCTCTACCCAAATCGTATGCAATCTTTTTTGCCTTCGTGTCCACTTTGCCTCTCGTGCAGGCGTCAAGAGTCGCGTTAGAAGGGGACGGAAAGAATTCCCGCCATGAACATTGCCGACCAGATCTATTCCGCCACCGACAGCGCCACGCAGGATCGTGCCCGGGCGATCCGCGACCAGTTGCGCGACGCCATCGTCGACCGCCGGCTGGCGCCGGGCACCAAGCTGTCGGAAGGCGAGGTCGGCACACTGTTCGACGTCTCCCGTACCGTGGCACGCGCGGCGCTGCAGATGCTGTCCTTCGAAGGGCTGGTGCGCACCGAGCGCAATCGTGGCGCCTTCGTCGCCAACCCATCGCCGGAGGAGGCGCGCCAACTGTTCGCCTCGCGCCGGCTGATCGAACCGGGCATTGCCATCGCCGCCTGCGGCCGTGTCACCGCTACCGACATTGCCGCATTCAAGGCGCAGCTCGACGAGGAGGGCCGCTTCATCGCTGAGCGCGGCCCGACCGCGCGGCGTTCCGAAATCAAGGCATCGGGCGATTTCCACTTGCTGCTCGCCGCCGTCGCCGGCAATGCCATCCTGCAGCGCTTCATGGAGGAACTGGTGGCGCGCTCGTCATTGGTCATCGCGCTTTACGGGCGGTCTGGCATATCGGCCTGTGGGCACAGCGAACACACGGAAATTGTCGGCGCGCTGGAGAGCGGCGATTGCGGGCGGGCGAGCCGGCTGATGCTGCACCACATCGATCATATCGAGGCCGATCTGGATTTGCGCGTCAGGGCCGGCCCGGCTCTGAGGGAAGCCCTCAATTTTTGAGAGCTAGCTTTCGTCCTCGGCAGGCACTGCTTGTCCCACCGCCTTGCGGCGCAGCATCTTGGTCAGCTTCCAGATCGTCGGGCTGTTCTTGATGAAGGCTTTCAGCCGCGCGCCCTGCCTGAGCGCCAGCGACAGCACGCGGCCCTTCGTAGTCAAGGGGACCAGTACCTCGAAATGCTGGGTTTCGATATCGCACCACAGCCGCTTGTATGGCTCGTCGCCGACGGAGAAATCATAGACCTCGAAACCGCTCTCGCAGGCTTCCTGGATGTTGTCGAAGAACAGGAAATCGCCGGGGCTGGCGTGACCGAGATCGTCCTCGGTGATTGCGCCGAACTCGCAGATCAGGCGCTTGCCCGAGCGACTCGATCCAGTGATGGCGCGCAGCTTGCCGGCAACCTCGAGCCCGTGCAGCACGAAGGAAGGTTTGTCCTCGGCAAGCGCTTGCACGAACAGCGCGCGGAAGAAGCCGCGCACCTGCTCGCCGCCGAAGACGTTGGTGATGCCCATCTTGCGGAAGCGGAATTCCTTCATCTCGAAAAAGGCGTCGAGCAGCCTGGTCACCTCGTCCGCCGTGCGCGCCTCGATGCGCCGATGGCTGCCGACGGCCTCGAACTTGCGGATCTGAGAACGGTGCTTCTTGCGCTTGCGTTTGCCGCTGGCGCGAGAAAGCAGCGCATCGAAGCCGCCGGCAAGGTCGACGGCCAGCGACAGATTGGGGCTGGCAAAATGGTCAAGCGAGGCGAGGGGATTGGCGACGCCGTCGAGATCGGGCAGCAATCGTTCCAGTGCGACGAGATCGATGTCCGGGCGTGCCTTGGCGATAGCCGCCAGCATCGATCGGACGGCCGGGATATCCGCCCTGGCCAGCCAGTCCGCATCGCCGGCGACGAAGTTGCCATTGGCGTGGCGGCCTCCCATGAAGCGGGCGACGCGGAACGGACCGCTGGCGGTGACTTCCAGCGCCAGCGAAAAAACCGGCCTGCCTTCGGCGCTCAGCGTGGTGACGAGCAGATCCGTTCCGGCCTCGGCGGCCCAGTTCAAGACCCAGGCAGCACTCTGCGCCGGTGCGAACAGGGCCGAGCGGCAGAACTCGGCATAGGCCGCGAGCCCGTCCGCGGACACCACTGAAATCGACAGGCCGGCATGTTCCCGTGGCAAGGCGCGCGACGACGCCTCGGTCGCCGCAAGCCGATTGCCGTCAAATGACGCTGAAGCGTCAACCATACCTCAATCCTTAGGGCGTATTGATCGCGATTTGGGGTTCGCGCAGGCGCATTCCGTGCTTGGATCAGCCTAGGCGCAAAAGGTGAATGAATGATCGACGGCGGGGAGGCAATCCGGAAACTGGCGCTGAACGTCGCCCGCTATACCGGTCTCGCACCGCTGGCCAAGCCGTTCATCGGCGGCATTGGTGCCATCCTGATGCTGCACCGCGTCACCGCGACGCCGGAAAAGCCGCACAGCGTCAACCGGCATCTCAACATCGCGCCCGGTTTCCTCGATGCCATGATCGCCGACATGAAGGCGCATGGCTATGCCTTTGTCTCCATGGACGAAGCCGTTGAGCGCATCAAGGCAGGCGGCAAGGGTGGCCAGTTCGCAACCATCACCGCCGACGACGCCTATCGCGACAACATGACCGAGGCGCTGCCAGTGCTGGAGAAGCACGGTGCGCCGATCACCATCTATGTCGCGCCCGGACTGATCAACGGCACCGCCGATTTGTGGTGGGATGTGGTCGAGGACATCGTCAACGCGCGGAATATCTTGGCGCTGACCGGGCCGAACGGTCCCCTGACGATCGATTGCTCGACCCCCGCGAAGAAACTGCAAGCCAATGCACGCCTGCACGCCTATCTCACCTCCGAAGTCCGCGAGGAGGATCTGCAAGCGGTGCTGCGCGACCTGGCTCGCTCAAATGGTGTTGACGCCGACGGTCCGCGCTTGCGGACATTGATGAACTGGGACGAAATCCGCAGCATCGCCGCGCATCCGCTGGTGACGATCGGCGCCCATACGATCAGTCACAGCAATCTGAAGCGGCTTTCAGAAGATGATGCGCGGCATGAGACCGGCGCCGTGCGCGGCATGTTGCAGGCCGAACTGGGCGAAAAGCCCGGCCATTTCGCCTACCCCTATGGCTATGCAAGTGCTGTGGGCTGCCGGGAAGTCGGCTTTGCCCGCGACGCCGGCTACACCTCCGCCGTGACGACGCGCCACGGCGTGCTGCGCGCCGAACATGCCGGGTTCCTGCATGCCTTACCGCGCATTTCAGTCAATGGCCGCTACCAGAGCCTTGCCCACATCCGTACCATGCTGTCGGGCGTGACGACGCCGCTCGCCAATGCAGGGAAGATGCTCGTTACCATCTGACGGTGACGGGTTCCGCCTAGCGCTTGGCCCGCGGCTCCAGCATCAGCCATTTGATGATGCCCATCGCCGGCAGCACCCAGAGCAGGCCGCTGAGCAGGAAGAACAGGAAATGCACCCACGGGCCCGACTCCGACAGCTGGGCGACCGCGAAGATCGATGCGACCAGCGCATAGATGATGACCAGCGCAATCAGCAGAAACATTCCGATCAGCTTTTTCAGGCGCAGGGGCATGATTGGTCTCCTGTCGAGGATGCCGGCAACTCGGACAAGGGACCGGGCAACCTCTGAGTGTTGGCCTCGCATAGGCCTTGGCGCGAAGCTGTGCAACCGGTGAGACGCGGCGCGCGACGGCGTGCCGCGCCGCATGGCCTTGCCAGCACGAGAGCGATGGTCCACCAATCCGCCAAACCAACCTGCCGGGACAAGACCATGGCTGCCATACCAGCTGCCGCGCCATTTGTGGCCCGCGACCGCGACCTCCACAATCGGGCGCTGCTGCGCGGCTGGCTCTATGTGGTGGTGGTGATGCTGTTTGCGCTTGTGCTGGTCGGCGGCGCCACCAGGCTGACCGATGCCGGCCTGTCGATCACGCAGTGGAAGCCGATCCATGGCGTCATACCGCCGCTCAACGACGCCGAGTGGCAAGAGGAATTCCAGCTCTACCAGCAGATCCCGCAATATGCCGAGCTCAACAAGGGCATGAGCATCGAGGCGTTCAAGTCGATCTTCTGGTGGGAGTGGGCGCACCGCATCCTGGCGCGCGGCGTCGGCCTGGTCTTTGCCTTGCCGCTGCTGTTTTTCTGGGCAACGCGCCGCATAGAGCGTGGCCTGGGGCCGAAACTCGCCGGCATCCTCCTGCTTATCGGCCTGCAGGGCGCCATCGGCTGGTGGATGGTGGCCTCGGGACTGATCGACCGGGTCTCCGTCAGCCAGTACCGTCTGGCCACCCATCTGACACTCGCGGCGCTGATCTTCACTGCGACCATGGTCGTGGCGCGCGGGCTGGCGCCGCATTCCGAACCCGCGGCCGACCGGTCGACGCAGAGGCTGGCCGGTTTTCTGGTGCTTCTGGCGCTGATCCAGATCTATCTCGGCGGGCTGGTCGCCGGGCTCGACGCGGGCTTGAGCTACAACACCTGGCCGCTGATGGACGGCAAGATCATCCCGGGCGATCTGCTGATCCTCGAGCCGGCATGGCGCAACTTCTTCGAGAGTCCGAAGACGGTGCAGTTCGTCCATCGGCTCGGTGCCTACACGGTGTTCATCGTGGCCCTGTGGCACGTGATCGCCACGCGCCGGAGGCTGCCAGGCTCAACCCATGCCCGCCGTGCGACGTTGCTGTTTCTGCTGGTGCTGGTGCAGGCCTCGATCGGCATCGGCACGCTGCTGCTGCATGTGCCGCTGCATATGGCGCTGACCCATCAGGGGTTTGCGCTCATCGTGTTGGGCTTTGCATCAGCGCATTGGCGCGGCACCAAGGGTGCCTATCCCTTGCCGCACGAAATCGCGCTCAGGAGCTGATCCCAAGCCGATCGGCCAGTCAAAATCCAGAATTCAATCCGCACCGTCCGCCGCGGCGTTGCGGCAGGCGGAATTCGACGTCGAGAAGACGACATGTTCAAACGAGCAGCATGCCGTGGCCGTCTCGGCAATGAGTTCGGGCGCGCTGACTTTCCAGCGCATTGGAAATGCCGGCGCGTCCATCAGAGGCTGAGCATCAGGTCCATGTTCTGGACGGCGGCACCCGAGGCACCCTTGCCGAGATTGTCATAGACCGCCAGCAGCAGGGCTTGCGCCCGTTTGTCGTTGGCGAAGACATAGACCTTCATCCGGTTGGTGCCGTTGTAGATCTCCGGATCGATCTCCGGCATGCGCTCCAGGTGCACATAGGGCGCCACCTCGACCACGCCGCCCTTGATGGCGGCGAAATGGTCGGAGATCGCCGCATGCAGCTCCGCACCCGTCGGCACATGGTCGAGGCCGCCGAGCTGCAATGGCACGACCGTGATCATGCCTTGCGCGAAATTGCCGACCGCCGGCTGCATGATCGGATCATGCGACAGCCTGGCATAGGCCCTGAGTTCCGGCACGTGCTTGTGCTGCAAGGTGAGGCCATAGGGCAGGAATTCCGAGGCGTCCTCGCCCTTGGCGACATAGTCCTCGATCATCGGCCGTCCGCCGCCCGAATAGCCCGAAATGCCGTTGACGGTGATCGGGAAATCGGCCGGCAGCAGGCCGGCGGTGATCAGCGGCCGCAGCGTGGCGATCGGTCCCTGCGGCCAGCAGCCGGGGTTGGCGACGCGCTTTGCCGAGGCAATTGTCTTCGCCTGCGTCTTGTCCATCTCGGCGAAACCATATGCCCAGCCTTCCGCCACGCGATGCGCGGTCGACGCATCGATGACCTTGGTGGTGTCGTTGGCGATCAGCGAGACGCTTTCCTTCGCCGCATCGTCGGGCAGGCACAGGATCGCGACATCGGCGGCATTGAGGAACTCGGCACGCGCGGCTGTTTCCTTGCGGCGCTCGGTCGGAATGGAGATGATCTCCAGGTCGCCGCGCTCGGCAAGCAGCGCCCGGATCTGCAGACCGGTGGTGCCGTGTTCGCCGTCGATGAAGATTTTCGGTTTCATGGATCGATCAAATTCCCTGATATTTCAAGACTATATGTCCTGACCTTGATTCACTGCGGCACCGTTGTGGCTGCCGTTGTTGTTCAGCTCTTCAAGCCGGGCCTTCCGCTCCGCCAGCAGGCCGAGATACTGCATGGCCACCATCGAACCGGCGATCGCTGTTATATCGGCGTGATCATAGGCCGGCGCAACCTCTACGACATCGGCGCCGACAATATCGATTTGGGTGAGCTGGCGCAGCGTCGACAGGATCTTCGCCGACGACGGCCCGCCGGCAACCGGCGTGCCCGTTCCTGGCGCATAGGCCGGATCGAGGCAGTCGATGTCGAAGGTGAGGTACGTCTTCTTGCCACCGGTGCGGTCGACGATGGCGTAGGCGATATCGGACGCCCGCATCTCCTCGATTTCATGGCCGTAGAGGATCTTGATGCCGAACGTGTCGGGCGCATGCGTGCGGATGCCGATCTGGATCGAGCGGTCGGGATCGATGATGCCTTCCTTGACGGCGCGGCCGACGAAGGAGCCATGGTCGATGCGCTTGCCGTCGTCCGGCCAGGTGTCCTGGTGGGCATCGAACTGCACCAGGGCGAGCGGGCCATGGATGGCGGCATGCGCCTTGAGCAGCGGCCAAGTGACGAAATGGTCGCCGCCGAGCGTCAGCAGGAAGGCCCCTGATTTGAGGATCTTCGCCGCTTCGCGTTCGATCGTACCGGGCGTCTTCTGGTGGTTACCGAAGTCGAGCAGGCAATCGCCATAGTCGACGACCGCCAGATGCTCGAACAGATCGCGTGAAAACGGATATTGCGGGTCGTTGTCGAGGATCGCCGAGGCGCGGCGAATCGCCTGCGGCCCGAAACGGGCGCCGGGCCGGTTGGTGACGGCGGCGTCGAAAGGAATGCCCCACACCACCGCGTCCGCGCCCTTCACGTCCTTGGTGTATTTGCGCCGCATGAACGACAGCGCGCCGGAATAGGTCGGCTCGAACGCGGCGCCCGTCTTGGAACGGGCGGTGAAGGCGTTGTCGATGTTGTTGTTCGCCATTACGGATCCTCGTTTTTCATCGGGGTGCAACAACTACAGAAGCGGCACGGAAGATGCCAGTCACAGCTTGGCGAGACGGAATGGTGCTGCGCGAGTGCACGTGGCGCCTCATTGAGATGCCGGCCATGGCTTGGTTCCGCCGGCTCTCGAAACGCATCTGACGCGTTCCGCTAGCCGGCTTCGTTCACCGAGATGTCACGGGCATCGCCTATCCGGGTTTCGATCCGGCAAGGAGCGATTCTCGATGCGGACCCTCTGGCTGAGCCTTTTGTTTTCCGCGGCACTTGCGGCCGCCGCTGGCCAGGCCTTGGCCGGCGAGACCCGCGCCAGACAGATACTCGACCGCTTCGAGCATGCCAACCAGTGGCGCGACCACGTGATGGTGGCCGCGCATCGCGCCGGCAGCATGCAGGCCGGCAAGACGCTCTATGCGGAAAATTCGATTGCCGCCGTGGAAGGCTCGATCGCCATGGGCGCGGAGATCGTCGAGGTCGACATCAGGCGCTCGAAGGATGGCGAGTTCGTCGTCATGCATGACAGCTGGCTTGACCGCACCACGACCTGCAAGGGCGAGGTGGTCAAGCGCACGCTGGCCGAACTGAAGACCTGCCGGCTGGTGGTCGAGGGCACCGGCGTCGTCACCGATGAAACGGTTTCGACGTTGCGCGAGATGCTGATGGCGACCCGAGACAGGATCCTCATCAACCTGGATAACAAGCTCGACGTTGGCGATCTCTCGGGCATGATCGCGGTCGCTCGCGATCTCGGCATGGCCGAGCAGGTCATCGTCAAGGAGAACCTGTGGAACTCCACCCGGATTTCAACGGTCAAGGCCGCCATGGGCGCCATCGGCGGCGGCTTCCAGTTCATGCCGATCATCGCCGATGACGCGGTGCACGATGCCGGTTTCGCCGAGACGGTCGACCACGCCTTCTCACCGCGCGCGATCGAGTTGATCAACTGGCGGGCGGGCGCCGAGACGCTGACCGAGGCCGGCGGACCGCTGTTCAGCACGCGCATGCGCGCGGCCGCGGCGAGGGGCAATTGGCACATCTGGGCCGATACCTACGCCATCGTCAACAAGCCGGGCGGCTTCCTGGCCGGCGGCCGCGGCGACGAACTGGCTGTGCAGGCCAGCCTGCCGCGCGAAAGCTGGGGTTTTTGGGCCGATCGCGGCGCCACCATCATCCAGACCGACGAACCGAAGGCAGCCATCGACTGGCTGGCGGTCAACGGTTTTCGTGTTCCCTATGCCGACAAGGCGCGGCCGGTTGAGCCGGCGAATACGGCAAGTATCAATTAGGAACGCTGGCGCCGGGTGACTGCCGAGCCCTAACAGGAAGGCCTTGCTCCCCAGTGGGTCGCCCGCCCTCAAGCAGCCATCGCTATGCCATCCAATTTCCTGAGCACGTCGTCCGAAAGCATCAGTTCGGCAGCAGCGAGGTTCTCCCTGAGATGCCCGACAGACGATGTACCGGGGATCAGCAGGATATTGGGCGCGCGGTGCAGCAGCCAGGCGAGCGCGACCTGCATCGGGGTGGCGCCGAGGCGCTTCGCCACATCGGACAGCGTCGAAGACTGCAGCGGGTTGAAGCCGCCGAGCGGAAAGAACGGCACATAGGCGATACCGTCGCGGGCAAGATCATCGATCAAGGCATCGTCGTCGCGATGCGCCAGATTGTACTGGTTCTGCACGCAGACGATCTCGGCGATCCTACGTCCTTCCTCGATTTGCGCAGCCGTCACGTTGCTCAGTCCGATATGCCTGACAAGCCCCTTTTGTTGAAGCTCGGCCAGCACGGTGAGCGGCGCTTCGATCGATCCTTCGGCGGGACCGTGGGGGTCGAACATGATGCGCAAATTGACCACATCCAGCACTTCGAGCCCGAGATTGCTTAGATTGTCATGCACCGCCTGGGACAACGCTTGGGGAGAGAAGGCCGGCAACCACGATCCATCCGTGCCGCGGCGGGCGCCGATCTTGGTGACGATGACCAGATCGTCAGGGTAGGGTGATAGCGCCTCACGGATCAGAAGGTTGGTGACGTGCGGACCGTAGAAGTCGCTGGTATCGATATGATCGACCCCTTGCGCCACGGCGTCGCGTAGCACGGCCAATGCCGCGTCATGGTCCTTCGGCGGCCCGAACACGCCGGGTCCGGCGAGCTGCATGGCGCCATAGCCGAGCCGCTTTACGGTGTGGCTGCCAAGGGTGAAGGTGCCGGCCTGTTGAATGTTGGACATGATTGATCTCCTTTGAGGAGGCAGAGATAGGCCCTGCTCAATCCTATGATAATCGGCTACTATCCACACGGGCTGTGCGGAATTGCGAACAATGATGGACCTCAGTGATCTGAACGCCTTCGTGGCGGTGGCGCGCGCCGGCCGCGTGCCCGCCGGCGCGCGGGCCCGCGGCGGCGGCGCCCGCGGTTTGAGCGAGGCGGTGCGTCGCCTCGAGACACAGCTCGGTGTCAGGCTGTTCAACCGCACGACGCGCAGCGTTGTCCCGACCGAGGCGGGCCTCAGCCTGCTGGAACGGCTCGGCCCGGCGCTGTCGGAGGTCGAGGCGGCGCTGGACGTGGTGAACGGGTTTCGCGACAGGCCGGCGGGCTCGTTGCGGCTCAACGTGCCGGTGAGCGCGGCGCGGCTGATATTGCCCGACATCGTGCCGGATTTCCTCGCCGCCTATCCCGGCATCCGGCTGGAGGTGATCGCCGACGAGAACTTTGTCGACGTACTCGCGGCCGGGTGCGACGCCGGCATCCGTTACGACGAGCGGCTGGAGCAGGACATGATCGCGGTGCCGATCGGGCCGCGCGTGCAGCATTTCGCCACCGCCGCCAGCCCTGCCTATCTCGATCGCCATGGGCGGCCCGAACACCCGAGCGATCTGCTCAGCCATTCTTGCGTGCGCGGCCGCTTTGCCAGCGGTGCGATGCTGCCTTGGGAATTCGAGCGCGACGGTGAGGTGGTCCGGGTCGATCCGACGGGGCCATTGATCGTGCGGATCGGCGGGGCGACCGATCTTGCCGTCGATGCGGCCATCGCCGGCACCGGCGTCATCGGCCTCTTCGAGGGCTGGCTTCGCCCTTACTTCGACAGCGGCGCGCTTGAGCCCATTCTCGAACCGTGGTGGCCGAGTTTTCCCGGACCGTTTCTGTATTATCCCGGTCGGCGCCTGGTGCCGGCCCCGCTACGAGCGTTCATCGATTTCATCAAGGGCGGCAGAACCTGAGAGCTGGCGCCAGGCATGACCTGCGCCCGCGCCATCACCCCGCCCCGGCGCTACGCGCCGACCTCCCCATCGAGGTCCCATCGAGGGGAGCTATAGCGCCGCGCTCTTCTACCTCCCCTTGATGGCGAGGTCGCGCCGAAGGCGCGGGTGGGGTGACTGCCGAGCCCCAACGGCAAAAGGCCGCCCGGAGGCGGCCTTTCGATTGTCTGAAGCGGCGGTGGCTTAGCGCTTCGAGAACTGGAAGCTGCGACGGGCTTTCGCCTTGCCGTACTTCTTGCGCTCGACGACGCGGCTGTCGCGGGTCAGGAAGCCACCCTTCTTGAGCACGGCGCGCAGCGTCGGCTCGTAGTAGGTCAGCGCCTTGGAGATGCCGTGGCGCACGGCGCCGGCCTGGCCGGAGAGGCCGCCGCCGACGACAGTGGCGACGATGTCGTACTGGCCCGAACGGTTCGAGGCGATGATCGGCTGGTTGAGGATCATCTGCAGGACCGGGCGCGCGAAATAGGTCGCGAATTCCTTGTCGTTGACGATGATCTTGCCCGAGCCGGGCTTCACCCAGACACGCGCGATGGCGTTCTTGCGCTTGCCGGTGGCATAGGCGCGGCCCGACTTGTCGAGCTTCTGGACGTGGACGGGGGCGGCCGGCTGCGTATTGGTGTTGCCGGTGGCGGTGCCCAATTCTGCGAGCGAGGAAAGCTCAGCCATCTTATGCGACCTTCTTGTTCTTGGAATTCAGCTTGGCCACGTCGAGAACCTGGGGCTGCTGGGCGACATGCGGATGCTCGGCACCTGCATAGACGCGCAGGTTCTTCATCTGGCGACGGCCAAGCGGGCCACGCGGCACCATGCGCTCAACGGCCTTCTCCACGACACGCTCGGGAAAACGACCCTCGAGCAGCTGGCGCGCGGTGCGCTCCTTGATGCCGCCGGGGTGGCCGGTGTGCCAGTAATAGACCTTGTCGGTGAACTTCTTGCCGGTGAACACCACCTTGTCGGCATTGATGACGATGACGTTGTCGCCGTCGTCGACATGCGGGGTGAAGGTCGGCTTGTGCTTGCCGCGAAGATGATTGGCGATGACAGTGGCCAGACGACCGACGACGAGACCTTCGGCGTCGATCAGGATCCACTTCTTCACCACATCCGCAGGCTTCTGCGAAAAGGTTGTCATGTTTTCTGCTCTCGGTTCTGACCTTCACGGGGAAGGCGTTTCTTGTTGCTTGGATTGGCGAAAAGCGCTTGCCCGCCGCCAATAACAAAACGGCGGCCTTTGCGGGCCGCTGCTTCGTGAGGGCTTATAGGCGAGGGTGGTTGTGGCGTCAAGGCACGTGAAAAGGAGAATACCAGGCAAAGCGCAGCAAAAACAAAGGCTTGGGAAAAAGGTATTATTTTACCACACCGATCTGCGACCGCTTGTCTGGGGCAGTCTCAGTGCTTTGCCTCGATTTCCCTCCGAGCGGCGCTGGAAAGGAAGGCTGATCGTGTAATGCCGCGCTCACGGGCGGCGGCGTCGATCGCCCGCAAAACACCGCGCTCGAAAGTGACGTTCGCCCGGACGACCGCGCTGTCATTGTCGATGAGCGGCACCGAGACCAAGTAACCGCCTTCGGCAAGCGCGTTGCGTATATCGGGGCGGGCGACAATCGCTTCGTGGCTGGACGGTTCGGGAACGGGCATATCCTCCGCCCACAATTGCAAGGCTTCAACGGCATTGGGCAAGATGTCTTCCGCCGCGTCCGCAGCCGAAAAGCAGCCGGGAATGTCGGGAAAGCGGATGCCGAAAGCGCTATCGGGGTCTTTGTCGACCAAGGCGAAATAGTTCTTCATTGCGGTCTCCGGGCGTCAGCCTATTTGATCCAACCAGCTTGCTTGGCGATCGCGCGAGCAGTGCCGGTTGGCAGATCTTTCTCGGGATGCGGAACAATCAACACGATCCCGCCCTTCCGGAATTTGTGGTGCGAGCCGCGCACGGAAATCAGCTCGAACCCCTCCTCCCTGAGACGCTTTACGATCTTACGGCTGTCACGTTCCAGCAAAAGTCACCTATGCGCATATATATACACATCGAAGGAAAATTCAATCTTCAGGATCGCTTCGGCGGGATCGAATAGGTGCCCATGGCGTGCGCGATCGTGTGTCCGTCCGGGCCGGCGACGATGTCGATGTCGAACACCATCAGGCTCTTTCCCAGCTTCAGGATGCGGCAGTGGCCATCGATCGGCCCGGCCTCGGCCTTGCGGACGAAATTGATGTTGAGATTGGTGGTGACCGAGAGCGCATCCGGTCCGGCATGCGACAGCACGCAGACATACCCACCGATGTCGGCCAGCGTGAACAGCGAGGGGCCGGACACCGTGCCGCCGGGACGCAGATGCCGCTCGCCGGCATTGAGCCGGACAATACAGCCGCCCGGGAACACGTCGATCGTCTCGTAATATCTGAACTGCTCGTTGAGCTGCGGATAGACGGTCTCCATCAGCGCGTTGACTTTTTGTGCGGTCAGTACCGGCTTAAGATTGGAATGGGCGGGCATGTCGGCCTCTCGTTTTGTGCATGCCTGTATCAGCGCGCACGGCATTTCTGGCAACCTTCCTCCCTTGGCGCAAGCGATCGGTGTTGGACGAAACCCGATCCGGTATTAGATACTGTGCCTGCCCCGAGCGGAATCGCGGAGACCTCATCCATGGCCGAAATCCTTGCCATCAAGCCTGCTGCCGTCGACGGTCCGGTTGCCGCAAAACTGGACAAGGGCGTGCTGCGCCTGACCCTCGCCAATCCGCCCGCCAATGCGCTGTCGCTGGCGGTGATGGCGGCGCTGACGGCGGAGTTCGAGCGCGCCAGGGCCGACAAGGCCGTTCGCGTCATCGTTTTGTCGGCGGCCGGCAAGGTTTTCTGCGCCGGCCATGACCTCAAGGAAATGACCGCGCGACGCGCCGATGCCGATCGCGGCAAGGCCTTCTTCGAAGAGACGTTCGCGGCTTGTGCCGCGCTCATGCAGGCGATCGTGCGTCATCCCCTGCCGGTGATTGCCGAAGTCGATGGCCTAGCCACCGCCGCCGGGCTGCAACTGGTCGCCAGCTGCGATCTGGCGATCGCATCGCATGAGGCGACCTTCTGCACGCCGGGCGTCAACATCGGCCTGTTCTGCTCGACGCCGATGGTGGCGCTGTCGCGCAACGTTTCGCGCAAGCATGCGATGGAGATGCTGTTGACCGGCGAGACGATCGATGCGGCGACCGCCAAGGAGTTCGGTCTGGTCAACCGCGTCGTGCCGCGCGAATATCTGAATCAGATTGTCACCAAATATGCGCAAACCATTGCTTCCAAATCATCTTTGGTGGTCAAAACCGGCAAGGAGGCTTTTTACGCGCAGGCCGAAATGGGGCTGGCGGATGCCTATG
Organism: Mesorhizobium sp. M1396; assembly: GCF_040317725.1. Lineage (NCBI taxonomy): Bacteria > Pseudomonadati > Pseudomonadota > Alphaproteobacteria > Hyphomicrobiales > Phyllobacteriaceae > Mesorhizobium > Mesorhizobium sp. M1396. The sequence continues at coordinate 46,647 of NZ_JAMYLA010000039.1, forward strand.
CCTATACCGGCCGCGTCATGGTCGAGAACATGCTTGCGCGCGACGCGGAGGAAGGAATCGGCGCCTTCATCGGCAAGCGCAAGCCGGAGTGGGCGGACGAATAGGAGCATCACCATGGAACCGCGAATCTCCATCATCACCATCGCCACCGACGATCTCGACCGCGCGGTGCGCTTCTACGAAGCGATGGGGCTGACCCGTCACGCCGGCATTACCGAAGGTGTCGCCTTTTTCCAGATGGGCGGCGTCATTCTCGGCCTGTTCCCGCGCGAAAGCGCCGAAGAGGATTCCGGCATCGCCTTCGCCAAGGGGCCGTCCGCTGTTTACCTCGCCTACAACACCCGCTCCGACGCTGAAGTCGACGAGGTGCTTGCCAAGGCCGAGAAAGCCGGCGGCCGCATCGTCAAGCCGGCTGGGCGCGCCTTCTGGGGTGGCTGGTACGGCTATTTCGCCGATGCCGACGGGCATGTCTGGGAAGTGGCGCACAATCCGGCCTTTCCGATCGCGGAAGACGGCACGATTTCGCTGCCTGGCTGATGGCCCATCGCAAGCAGCTGACGCGGCTCAAGGCACCTTATCTCAAGCGCATCCTGCTCGACCCCGCACGGGTCGAGGATTGGGAAAAATACCCCTGGAACCTGCCGCTGTTTCGCGGCCACGACTTCGAACTCGAATTCACCACGCCGATCACCATTATCGATGATGCGACCCGGATGGCTTTCTCGCCGAGGCGTTGTATGAGGACGAGCCATGAACCACGATAGCTACGACAACACCTACATCGCCGGCATCCTCAACTCGGTGAAGACCATCGCCATGGTCGGCGCATCCGCCAATGATGTGCGGCCAAGCTATTTCGTGCTGAAATATCTGCTGGCCAAGGGATATCAGGTGTTCCCGATCAATCCCGGCCAGGCCGGCAAGGAAATCCTCGGCCGGATGACCTATGCTAGGTTGGCCGACATTCCGGAGCCGATCGACATGGTCGACATCTTTCGCGCGCCAGCGGCGGTGCCCGGCATCGTCGACGAGGTGTTGCGGCTCGATCCCTTGCCGAAAGTGGTCTGGATGCAGCTTGGCGTCCGCCATGACGAGGCGGCCGTGCGCGCCGAGGCTGCGGGCATCAAGGTTGTGATGAACCGCTGCCCCAAGATCGAATACGGCAAACTGTCCGGCGAGATCGGCTGGACCGGCGTCAACTCCGGCGTGCTGTCGTCGAAGAAGCCGCTGATGCGCTCCGGATTCCAGAGTTTTGGCGTGCGCCAGAAATAGAAGCAAAATTATTCCTTAGGCCAGCGCATTTTCTCGCGTCCTGGCCGCAGATCGTTCGCTGAAGGACATTTTCTTCTTTGCTTTCGCGCCCGGGCTTCGCCAAGAATGCCCGGCGATTTCAAGAGTTTCAAAAAGGGAGGTTTTCAGTGACCCGCACGCCAGGTTTCAATACGCTCGCCGTCCACGCCGGCGCCAAGCCCGACCCGGCGACCGGCGCGCGTGCCACGCCGATCTACCAGACGACCTCCTTCGTCTTCGACGATGCCGACCATGCCGCCTCGCTGTTCGGACTAAAAGCCTTCGGCAACATCTACACCCGCATCATGAATCCGACGCAGGCGGTGCTGGAAGAGCGTATGGCGGCACTCGAAGGCGGCACGGCGGCTCTTGCGGTCGCCTCCGGCCATGCCGCGCAGGTGATCGTGTTCCACAATCTGATGCGGCCGGGTGACAATTTCGTCGCCGCCAACAAGCTCTATGGCGGTTCGATCAACCAGTTCGGCCATGCCTTCAAGAATTATGGCTGGGAGGTGCGCTGGGCCGACACCAACGACATCTCGACCTTCGAAAGCCAGATCGACGACAGGACCAAGGCGATCTTCATCGAGAGCCTCGCCAATCCAGGCGGCACCTTCGTCGATATCGAGAAGATCGGCGACATCGCGCGCAAGCACGGCCTGCCGCTCATCGTCGACAACACGCTGGCCTCGCCCTACCTGATCCGGCCGATCGAGCATGGCGCCGACATCGTCGTCCACTCGCTGACCAAATTCATCGGCGGCCACGGCAATTCGATCGGCGGTGCCATCGTCGATGGCGGCACCTTCGACTGGTCGAAGTCGGGCAAGTACCCGATGCTGTCGGAACCGCGCCCCGAATATGGCGGCCTCGTTCTGCACGAAACCTTCGGCAATTTCGCTTTCGCCATTGCCGCGCGCGTGCTCGGCCTGCGCGATCTCGGCCCGGCGATCTCGCCGTTCAACGCCTTCCTCATCCTGACCGGCCTGGAGACCTTGCCGCTGCGCATGCAGCGCCACTGCGACAACGCCGTGACGGTCGCTGCGTGGCTGTCCAACCACCCCAAGGTTGCCTCGGTTAATTACCCAGGCCTGCCCAGCGACAAGAACAACGCGCTGCAGAAGAAATATTCGCCGCTTGGCGCGGGCGCCGTGTTCACCTTCGCTCTCAAGGGAGGCTATGACGCCGGCGTCAAATTCGTCGAGGCGCTCGAACTGTTCTCGCACCTCGCCAATGTCGGCGACACCAAGTCGCTGGTCATCCACCCGGCATCGACCACGCACCGCCAGCTTTCCGACGAACAGAAGGTCAAGGCCGGCGCAGGACCGGACACGGTGCGGCTCTCGATCGGCATCGAGGACGTCAACGACATCGTCGCCGACCTCGAACAGGCGCTTGCCAAGGTCTGATCTTCTTACCCTCCCCCTTGTGGGGAGGGTCGGCGCGCAGCGCCGGGGTGGGGGTGAGCCGGGCGCAGCGCCGGCTCTTTCATGGAGGCAAGCCTTGTCCGCGCATTACTTGACAATATCGACAGACAGCGTCGACGCTGAACAGGGCGCACCGGCGCCGGATCGCCTGATCTCGGGCGATCCGAAATTCCGCACCTGGAACGTCGAGGAGCGGGAGGGCGGCCTCTATGCCGGCATCTGGGAATCGACCCCCGGCAAGTGGCGCATCGTCTATGACGAGTGGGAGTTCTGCCACATACTGTCCGGCGTTTCGGTGATCGCGGAGGATGGTGGGCAGGCGCGCACCGTCAAGACCGGCGACAGTTTTGTCCTGAGGCCGGGCTTCAGGGGCAGCTGGGAAGTGCTTGAAACGACTCGCAAGGAGTATGTGATCAAACTGTAGTCATCGAAGCTGGATCAGCCGACGCGATGGATGTTGCTGCCCGAAAACCCGGATTCCGCCATCATCTGCCGGCGCCAATCGCTACCCAGCGCCGGAGCAGGGTAGCTGAGGCAACCCCAGAACCCGTCAGAAACCGACCGCGAGCGTTTCCAATCCATGGAAGTGGTAAGTGTCGCGGAAGCTTGGACTTTCGGCAAGATGGAGCTTTGGGTGCCGTTCGAACAGGGTTTTCAAGGATACCTGCAATTCGAGCCGGGCGAGCGGCGCACCGATGCAAAAATGGATGCCGGCGCCGAAGGATACGTTCTTCTGGTCCACACGATCGGGCCGGAAGGTCTGCGGTTCGGCAAAGATGCGCGGGTCATGGTTGGCCATGCCGAGCAGCAGCCCGATCGTCTGGCCCGGCTGCACGACGATGCCGGGCGAGACTTCGATCTCCTGATAGGCGTAGCGCGTGAACATATGCAGCGGCGCATCGCAACGCAGGCATTCCTCGACCGTTGCCGCAGTCGCTTCGGGTGAACTGAAGAAGCGGCGCGGATCGCCGCCTTGCGCCAGGATCGAGCGGACCGCGTTGCCGGTCTGGTGCACCGTCGCTTCATGGCCGGCATTGAGCAGCAGGATCGCCGAGGATACCATCTCGTCCTCCGACAGCTTTTGGCCGTCCTCCTGCGCCGAGATCAGTAGGGACAGCAGGTCGTCGCCGGGGTTCTTGCGCCGCACGGTGACGTAACCGCGCAGGAAATCGGCAAATTCGCCCGCGGCGCGGTTGGCCGTCTCCTCGGTTTCGCGCGTGCGGCCATGCATGTACATGGCAACCATCTTATGCGACCAGTCGAGCAGTTGCGGCCCCATCTCGACCGGCACGCCGAGCATTTCGGCAATGATGGTGATCGGCAGCGGCGCCGCGAAGGCGGGCAGCAGGTCGACGGCTTTGCCAGGTTTGAAACGGTCGATCAGCTCGTTGGCCAGCGCTTCGACACGTGGCCGCAGCCGTTCGACCTGGCGCGAGACGAAGGCGCGGTTCACCAGTGTTCTCAGCCTTGTGTGCACCGGTGGCTCCAGTTCCAGCATCGAATTGGCTTCGATGCCGTCGAAAGCGCTGAGATGGCCGCGGTCTTGACCGATGCCGCGACTGTCTGGAATGCCGGCCGGGTTCTGGCGGCCGAAGCGGCGGTCGCGCAGCAGCCGGTTGACGTCGTCGAAGCCGCCAAAACACCAGAAGCCGAATTCTTCCCAGAAGAATGCATTCGATGCGCCATGCAGAAAGGCATAGGCCTCATAGGGGTTCTGAAAAAAGGCCGGCTCGTGCGGGTCCAATCGCAGGCGTCGAGTGGCTGGATCAAAGGCCAGGGCGGGTGGCGTCAATTTGCTCATGCCAGACCAATAGCGCGGCTTGCCAGCCGGGTTCCAGACCGTATGTTGGCGCCCAACAGCCCAATGCGTTGAGCCAGCCGACACGGCTGCGGAAAGACTGATTTGATGAATGTCATCGTTGTCGGCGCGGGTATCGCCGGTCTCTCCACCGCCTGGTCGCTGGTCAAGGCCGGCCACAGCGTGTCGATCGTCGAACAGGGGCCGATCCCCAATCCGCTGGCAGCGTCGGGCGACCATCACCGCATCATCCGCCGCGCCTACCGGGCCGGAACCGGCTATGGCCGGCTGATCACCGAAGCCTATCAGGCCTGGGACGAGATGTGGGCCGATCTCGGCGAAAGCCATCTTGATGCGCGCGGATTTGTCTGCATTTCGCGCGAGCCGGGCGACGAGGCCGAGGAATATCGCGAAGGCCTGGAAGAAGGCAATTTTCCTTTCGAATTGCTGGAGCCGGACGCGGCCGTGAAACGCTGGCCGTTTCTCGAAGCCGGTTCTTTCCGCTACGCCTATTTTTCGACCGAAGGCGGCGCGCTGCATTGCCGCAAGATCGCGGCGGGATTGGCAAAGTGGCTGCGCGCCAACGGCGCCAATGTGTACGAACACAGCAAAGTTACCGCGATCGACTCCGAGGCCGGCCATATCGTGCTCGAAAGCGGCGAGACGATGCAGGCCGACCGCATCGTCGTCACGGCAGGGGCCTGGGTGCTGAAACTGTTCCCGGAACTGGACGGCGAATTGAAGACCTATCGAACCGCGCTCGCCTATGTCGAACCGCCGGCCGACCTCGAGGCCGCCTGGCAGGCGGCGCCGGTCGTCCTCGATATCGGCGGCGCGGTCGACGGCTATGTGATCCCGCCTTCGGGCGGCGCCGGCATGAAGTTCGGTTCGGGGCTGCACAGGGTGCCGACCAGCGATGCCGACTGGAACCGTCAGCCAGTGCCGGGCGAGGGCGAAGCGATCCGCAACCTGTTTGCGCCGCCGATCGCCCGTATCGCGGAGTATCGGGTGATCGAAGTCGTCACCTGCGCCTACACCTTCACCGCCGACGAGAGGTTCTTCGCCCATGAGCGAGGAAAATGCCTGATCGTTTCGGCCTGCTCCGGCCATGGCTACAAGTTCGGCGCGGCGGTTGGCCGGCGTGTTGCCGCCGCCGTTGGCAATGGCGATATCGCCGGCCTGAAGTCATGGTTGCGGGCGGAGCTGGCCTGAACGCCGCCGGCGTCCAACCTAATCCTGGCAATGCCTCGGAATATGCACGCGCCGCCAGCCCGATGAGCCTTCGCGAACCAGAACGCGACGCGCGACGGTCCGGTAGGAGGCCGGGACATCGATGATGCGCCTTTGCTCCGGCCGAACCAGGACCTCCTCGGCGATGCTGTCGTACTGTGTCGGGATGACGACACGGTGCGTGCGTTCGGGCTGGATCACGACGGTCTCGGCGACGCGCTCATAGCGCGCCTTGTGCCAGATCTTGCACAGCACCTTGCGGCCATGGATGATGCGCCACTCCCAGGAATAGCCGCCGCTATCGACCTGGACCGTATGGTAGACGGTGCGGGTGACGGCGGGCACGACCTCGTAAGTCACCTGTGCCGGAACGGTCATCACCACCCGTTCGCGGGTGCCGTAGATGGCAGGGACATAGTCGACGACCTGCTGGCCGGGTGGGCTGACCAGCACGTCTTCATAGACCGTGTCGTAGACATCAGGCGTTCGGACGGGTTCATAGCATTCGACGGCGCGGCCGCCGGCCGCCGTCTGCGAAATCGTGCCGAGCATGGTCAGCCCGGCAATGGTGAAGCATGCGGTTTTCCCAGGCATGACACTCCCCCTGTTGAACGGCACAATGACGGTTCAACGTTGGATTGTAGGGGAAGAGATGTCGGGGGAAAGTGGATTTGCCTTATTTCGTTAAGCGATGCGGTTAAGAAATTGCTACGATGGTGAGGACGCCGCCGAACGATCGCGGCACGGGTCGATGAATCCCGTGAAATGTAACCTTGATTCGACTTACCCAGATGGCTAGGAGGGGTCGGCCTTGCACAAGGATGAGCCGGCATCCTATTTACGGAATAACGATCCAGAACCGATTCTGCCCGATCCGCCAGCATTCCCGGCGCCGGAATCCCACCGCGAGATAAGAGATATCTGATGAAGAACCCCGTCGAAACATACATGAACCTCGTTCCGATGGTGGTCGAACAGACCAATCGCGGCGAGCGGGCCTACGACATTTTCTCGCGCCTCCTCAAGGAGCGTATCATTTTCATCACCGGTCCGGTCGAGGACGGCATGGCGACGCTGGTCTGCGCGCAGCTTTTGTTCCTCGAAGCCGAGAATCCGAAAAAGGAAATCAACCTCTACATCAATTCGCCGGGCGGCGTCGTCACCTCGGGCATGGCGATCTACGACACCATGCAGTTCATCAAGCCGGCCGTGTCGACGCTCTGCATCGGCCAGGCGGCCTCGATGGGCTCGCTGCTCCTGACCGCCGGCCACAAGGACATGCGCTTTGCCACGCCGAACGCCCGCATCATGGTTCACCAGCCTTCCGGCGGCTTCCAGGGCCAGGCGTCCGACATCGAGCGCCATGCCCAGGACATCATCAAGCTGAAGCGTCGCCTTAACGAGGTCTACGTCAAGCACACCGGCAAGAGCTACGAAGAGATCGAGAAGACGCTCGACCGCGACCATTTCATGACCGCCGACGAAGCCAGGGATTTCGGCCTCATCGACAAGGTGATTTCGTCGCGCGAAGCGGCAGAAAGCGCTGTGGCATAAAGGCCAGTTGGCAGTTGGATGGCGCCATCACGCGCTTTTGGTGCGTCTTGCGGCATTTCGGCCACAATTGGCTGTTCCCTCGGGGGACAGGATTGCCTACGTTAAGCCTATGTTGAGTTTCGGCGGCTTAGCTTTATGCGGGGTTGTCGCGAATCATTGCCACGTTTTCTGATTTGTGTTTCGTACGGAAGCGTTGCGGGAGCCGGGACACACTGGCGGCGGCGGATTCCCGCGATAGATAGAATATGCGCCCTTTCAGCCAGACCATCGGCGGGCGGCCATGAAAGGACATGAAAATGAGCAAGGTCGGCAACAACAGCGGCGATTCCAAGAACACGCTTTACTGCTCGTTTTGCGGCAAAAGCCAGCACGAGGTGCGCAAGCTGATCGCCGGTCCGACGGTCTTCATCTGCGATGAGTGCGTCGAGCTCTGCATGGACATCATCCGCGAGGAGAACAAGACCTCGATGGTGAAGTCGCGCGAGGGCGTGCCGACACCGCAGGAGATCCTCAAGGTTCTCGACGACTACGTCATCGGCCAGCCTTACGCCAAGCGCGTGCTGTCGGTGGCGGTCCACAACCACTACAAGCGCCTCGCGCATGCCGGCAAGAACAACGATGTCGAGCTGGCCAAGTCCAACATCCTGCTGATCGGTCCGACCGGTTGCGGCAAGACGCTGCTTGCGCAGACGCTCGCCCGCATCATCGACGTGCCCTTCACCATGGCTGACGCGACGACGCTGACCGAAGCCGGTTATGTCGGCGAGGACGTCGAAAACATTATCCTCAAGCTGTTGCAGTCGGCCGACTACAATGTCGAGCGGGCCCAGCGCGGCATCGTCTACATCGACGAAATCGACAAGATCTCGCGCAAGTCGGACAACCCCTCGATCACCCGCGATGTGTCGGGCGAGGGCGTGCAGCAGGCGCTCTTGAAGATCATGGAAGGCACCGTTGCCTCCGTACCGCCGCAGGGCGGGAGGAAGCATCCGCAGCAGGAGTTCCTGCAGGTCGACACCGCCAACATCCTGTTCATCTGCGGCGGCGCCTTCGCCGGTCTGGACAAGATCATCTCGGATCGCGGCCGCAAGACGTCGATCGGCTTCGGCGCCGTCGTCGCTTCGCCCGAGGATCGCCGCACCGGCGATGTGTTCCGCCTTGTCGAGCCCGAGGATCTCTTGAAATTCGGTCTGATCCCCGAGTTTGTCGGCCGTCTGCCGGTTCTGGCCACGCTGGAAGACCTTGACGAGCCGGCGCTGATCCAGATCCTGACCGAGCCGAAGAACGCGCTGGTCAAGCAGTACCAGCGGCTGTTCGAGATGGAGAATGTCGACCTGACCTTCCACGAGAACGCCCTTTCGGCGATTGCCAAGCGCGCCATCGATCGCAAGACCGGCGCGCGCGGCCTGCGCTCGATCATGGAAGCGATCCTGCTCGACACGATGTTCGAACTTCCGGCGCTCGAAGGCGTGCGCGAAGTGGTGATTTCGGAGGAGGTGGTGACCGGCAGCGCCCGGCCGCTCTACATCTACTCCGAGCAGAAGGAAAAGAAGGGCAATGTCAGCGCCTGACATGAGCCCGCGGCGGAATTCTGAAACGGCGCCGCAAGGCGCCGTTTTGCTGTCGCGCGGGGTTTTGCGGGGGCGCCCGGTCCTAGCGTCGCAAATGTGTCACTTGCGGTACGTTGGAGGTACGGATTTGTACCCGCCCCTTGATCTTTGTGGGTCGTGCATCCAACTAATTGGAGAAGGCCGTGGTGCCCGATTTCTGTGCTGTAAAACTCCCGTCACAAACGGTGGTAGGCGGAACGATCCCCGGTCGTTAATATAAGATTCGCGGTTGGCTGATTGGCGGCCGCGACATGAAAGGTTGGACAATGGCCAAAATATCCAAGGCACCCAGCGACGGCGTCTTCGCGGTCCTCCCACTGCGCGACATCGTGGTATTCCCGCATATGATCGTTCCGCTCTTCGTCGGGCGTGAAAAATCGATCAAGGCGCTGGAAGAGGTGATGGGTCAGGAAAAGCAGATCCTGCTTGCCACCCAGATGAATGCCGCCGACGACGATCCCGAGCCCGATGCCATCTTCGACATCGGCACGCTCGCCAATGTGCTGCAATTGCTGAAGCTGCCCGACGGTACCGTCAAGGTTCTGGTCGAAGGCGCCTCGCGCGCGAAAATCGTCTCGTTCACCGACCGTCCCGACTTCCACGAGGCCCGTGCCTCGGCGCTGGTCGAGCCGGAAGAGGAAGAGGTCGAGGTCGAGGCGCTGGCTCGTTCCGTCGTCACCGACTTCGAGAACTACGTCAAGCTGAACAAGAAGATCTCGCCCGAAGTGGTGGGTGCCGCCAGCCAGATCGACGACTATTCCAAGCTCGCCGACACGGTCGCTTCGCATCTCGCCATCAAGATCCCTGAAAAGCAGGAAATGCTGGCCACGCTCTCGGTGAAGGAGCGTCTGGAAAAGGCGATGGGCTTCATGGAGGCCGAAATCTCCGTCCTGCAGGTGGAGAAGCGCATCCGCTCGCGCGTCAAACGCCAGATGGAGAAGACGCAGCGCGAATACTACCTCAACGAGCAGATGAAGGCGATCCAGAAGGAGCTCGGCGAGGGCGAGGACGGCCGCGACGAAGCCGCCGAGATCGAGGCGCGCATCAAGAAGACCAAGCTTTCCAAGGAGGCCCGCGAAAAGGCGGAAGCCGAGTTGAAGAAGCTCAGGACGATGTCGCCGATGTCGGCTGAATCGACCGTCGTGCGCAACTATCTCGATTGGATCCTGTCGATCCCGTGGGGCAAGAACTCCAAGGTCAAGCAGGACCTGGCTTTCGCGCAGAACGTGCTCGACACCGATCATTTCGGCCTCGACAAGGTCAAGGACCGCATCGTCGAGTACCTTGCCGTACAAAGCCGCCAGAAGAAGCTGAAGGGGCCGATCCTGTGCCTCGTCGGCCCTCCCGGCGTCGGCAAGACCTCGCTCGGCAAGTCGATCGCCAAGGCGACCGGTCGCGAATTCATCCGCATGGCGCTGGGCGGCGTGCGTGACGAAGCCGAGATCCGTGGCCATCGCCGCACCTATATCGGCTCGATGCCCGGCAAGGTCATCCAGTCGATGAAGAAGGCGAAGAAGTCCAACCCGCTCTTCCTGCTCGACGAGATCGACAAGATGGGCCAGGACTTCCGTGGCGATCCGTCATCGGCGCTGCTTGAGGTGCTCGATCCCGAGCAGAACTCGACGTTCATGGACCATTACCTCGAGGTCGAATACGACCTGTCGAGCGTGATGTTCGTGACGACGGCGAACACGCTGAACATCCCGGCGCCCTTGATGGACCGCATGGAGATCATCCGTATCGCCGGCTACACCGAGGACGAGAAGATCGAGATAGCCAAGCGGCACCTGATGCCGAAGGTGGTGCGCGACCATGCCCTGCAGCCGAAGGAGTTCTCCGTCGGCGAGGACGCGATCCGCGCCATCATCCAGACCTACACCCGTGAAGCGGGCGTCAGAAGTCTGGAGCGCGAGCTGATGAAGCTCGGCCGCAAGGCGGTGACCGAGATCCTGAAGACGAAGAAGAAGACGGTGAACATCACGGCGGCGAACCTCGCCGACTATCTCGGTGTTCCGCGCTTCCGCTTCGGCCAGGTCGAGGCTGACGATCAGGTCGGCGTCGTTACCGGGCTCGCCTGGACGGAAGTCGGCGGCGAGCTGCTGACGGTCGAAGGCGTCATGATGCCCGGCAAGGGCCGCATGACGGTGACCGGCAATCTGCGCGACGTGATGAAGGAATCGATTTCGGCGGCGGCTTCCTATGTCCGCTCCCGTGCCATCGATTTCGGCGTCGAGCCGCCGCTGTTCGACAAGCGCGACATCCACGTCCACGTGCCGGAAGGTGCGACGCCCAAGGACGGACCGTCGGCCGGCGTGGCGATGGCGACCGCGATCGTCTCCGTTCTGACCGGCATTCCGGTCAAGGCGGATGTGGCGATGACCGGCGAGATCACGCTGCGCGGCAGGGTTCTGCCGATCGGCGGCCTGAAGGAGAAGCTGCTTGCCGCATTGCGCGGCGGCATCAAGAAGGTGCTGATCCCGGAAGACAACGCCAAGGATCTGGCGGAGATTCCGGACAACGTGAAGAACGGCATGGAGATCATTCCGGTCGCACGGGTCGGTGAGGTGTTGCGCCACGCGCTGGTGCGTATGCCGGAGCCGATCGAATGGGTCGAACCGGTCAATCCTCCGGCCACGACCGACACCACGGACGATGCCGGAAAGACGCTTGCGCATTAGAGCGTCGCGCGCCCACCTGGACGCGAAGGACGCTCTAATACCTGGACTTGCGCATGGTCCTTTCCGAAAACCGACCGCGGTTTTCGGGGCCATGCGTTGGTTTTCGCCAAGGTTGCAGTGCACAAACAGAGAGCCGGGCCCAGCGCCCGGCTTTTTCATGTGAAAAACCCAGCATTTCCGGGCTTTTTCCGCTTTTTTCCTGCCTTTTCGACTTGGTTGCGGCAACGCTTCTTTCTAAAGTCCGTTTCCTGCCGGATGAGTCGATAGTTCCGGTGTTCTCATGGAAGGGAATTTTTATGAACAAGAACGAACTGGTGTCCGCTGTCGCCGATGCCGCGAGCATTTCGAAGGGTGACGCGCAGTCGGCGGTCGATGCGGTATTTTCCGTGATCAGCGGCGAACTGAAGAAGGGCGGCGATGTCCGGCTTGTCGGCTTTGGCAATTTCACCGTGTCAAAGCGTGCGGCGTCGACCGGCCGCAATCCTCAGACCGGCGCCGAAGTGCAGATCCCGGCGCGCACCGTGCCGAAGTTCTCGGCCGGCAAAGGCCTCAAGGACGCAGTCAACTAAGCGCCCTTTTTCTTTTCAGAGACCAGAAAAGCCGGGCTTGCCCGGCTTTTCATTTTTGTGCCCGACGCCGAAGCGTGGCGGCCGGTCATGCGGTCGGCGCCTCGGGGCGCATGAGGCCTTGCTTCTTGAGGTCGGCCCAAAGCGCCGCGGGCAGCTTCGCATCGAGCAGCGCGCGGTTGCTCTCGACCTCGCTCGGCCGCTGGCCACCGGGGATCACCGAGACGACCGACGGGTGCAGCAGCGGGAATTGCAGGGCGGCCTCGATCAGCCGCACTCCATGACGCCTGCAGACGCTCTCGATGCCGGCGACCCGGTCGAGGATGTCCTTCGGCGCTTCGGAATAGTTGTAGTAAGCGCCGGGCTTCGGTCCCGTTGCGAGGATGCCGGAGTTGTAGGGCCCGCCGAGAACGATACCGATGCCGCGTGCCTGGCAGAGCGGCAGGAAAGACGTCAGCGCCTCCTGTTCGAGCAGCGTATAACGCCCAGCCAGCAGGAACAGGTCGAAGTCGCCGCGCTCGGCCAGCGTCTGCGCAACCTGCCACTCATTGATGCCGCCGCCGAACGCCTTGATGACGCCCTGGTCGCGGAGCGAGAGCAAGCCGTAGTAGCCCGAGCGCATGAATTCCTCGATGCGCCGGTCGGACGCTTCCTTGCTGCCATGGGTGAAGATGTCGACATCGTGCACGAAGAGGATATCGATACGGTCGACGCCGAGGCGCTCCAGCGAGGCTTCGAACGAGCGCATGACGCCGTCATAGCTGTAGTCGTACACCTCGCGGCGCGACGGCGTGTCGAAGAACTTGCCGATGCCGGTGCGCTCTTCCGGCGCGCAGGCGCGCATGATGCGGCCGACCTTGCTCGACAGCACATAGTCGTCGCGCTTCTTGCCGCGCAGGAAAGGGTTGAGCCGCGTTTCCGACAGGCCAAGCCCGTAGAGCGGCGCGGTGTCGTAGTAGCGGCAGCCGGTCGCCCAGGCGGCCGCCAGCGTGGCATTGGCATCCTCGTCCGAGACGGCACGATAGAGATTGCCGAGCGGCGCCGTACCGAAGCCGAGTTCGGTGAAACTGATGCCGCCATTGCCGATGCGGTCGAAATGCCGTGTCTTCATATCCTGCCGTTTGCCTCGCTTGATTTGTCTGACATGACACTATCATGCCTGTGGCTTGGCAAAAGCGCCGCGGGGTGTTGGACACGCATTTTCGCGGTTGCTAGCATGAACGAAATCAAGCTGTTCGTGGCGGCAAGAGCGGCAAATCTCGGGGTGATTTCGATGGCAGGTTTGCGGTGAGCGACAAGAGCAAAAGCCTGTTCGAGACCGCGCTAGCCGAACTCGGCGGCGTGCTGGCGCGCGTCGACGAGCACCGGATCGATGCTGCCTGCAAGATGCTGGCCGGCGCCCCTCGGATCGTCGTCTATGGCTGCGGGCGCGAGGCCTTGCAGGTCAAGGGTTTCGCCATGCGGCTCTATCATCTCGGCCTGCCGGTCTCGGTGGTCGGCGACATGAACACGCCGCCCTTGGGATCGGGCGATGTCTTCCTGGTCAGTTCGGGGCCGGGAGAGACCTCGACCGTGCTGACCCTCATGCAGGTCGCGCACGATGCAGGCTCGACCAACCTGCTGGTGACCGCCCAAGCCGAAAGCAGCGCGGCAAAGCGCGCCGATTTCACGCTGCTCATTCCCGCGCAGACCATGGCCAACGATCAGGGGGCGCGAAAGACATCGGTCTTGCCGATGGGCTCGGTGTTCGAGGGCGCACTGTTCCTGCTGTTCGAGGTGATGGTGCTGAAGCTCAAGGATTTGACCGGCGCGTCGCCTGATGCGATGCGTGCCCGCCACACCAACATGGAATAGATCATGCGCTACGAATTGATGCTGCCATACCAGATCCGCAGGGCGATCGCCGAGAATTGGCCGGTCGCCCTGCCGCTCGGCGTGCTCGAATACCATGGCGAGCACATGGCCGTCGGCATGGACACGCTGGCCGTCATCAAGATGCTGGAGCTGTTCGAAAAGGAGAGGGACGTCGTCATCCTGCCGCCCTTCTATTACGGTGCTGCGAGCTATGCGGTGGCGCCGCCGGAAGGCAGCGGCTCGGTGCAGGTCGGCGGCAATGTGCTGGCGCCGTTCGGCGAGGAGCTGTTCTACAGCCTGCTGCGCATCGGCTTTCGCAACATCCACGCCATCATCCACCATCAGACCGAGAATTTCGCCGCCGGCATGCCGACCGATCTGGCGTTCAAGACCGCCGGCCGCCAGGCGATCTTCCGCTTCCTCGAAAAGGAGCGCGGCGAGGGCTGGTGGGGCTCCGAGGCGATGGCCGGCTACTATGCCGAGCACGCCGAGGGCGATAATTTCTTCAACTGGGTGCAGGTGCATCCGCTGATGTCGCCCGACATGAACGGCAAGTACCCGTTCGATCATGCCGGCATCGGCGAGACCTCGCTGATGCTGGCGCTATGCCCGGAGGCTGTCGATGCGGGTCGCTTCGAAGACAACAAAAGCTGGTACACGGCGAGTGCCAGCGATGCTTCGGCGGAACTCGGTCAAAGGGGCGTCGCCATGATCATGGATCACCTGCGCACGATCTTGAGGAGTTAGCGCGGTTCTTCCTTCTCCCACAAGGCGCCGCTATTTGACCGCTCCAGCGGTCATGCCCATGATCAGATAACGCTCGAGCGCAATGCCTATGACGGCGAGAGGCGCGATGGCCGCCGTGGCAAGCGCCGCCATCGACCACCAGTTGATGCCTTGCGAGCCGGTCTGGCTCGCCACCATGACCGGAATTGTCTTGGCGTCGGTCGAGGTCAAAAGGGCGGCGAAGAAATACTCGTTCCAGCACAGCACCATCGCCAGGATGAAGGCAGCCACCATGCCGGGCAGCGCGATCGGCATGACGATGCGGAAGAACGCCCCCCAGATCGACAGCCCGTCGACGAGTGCGGCTTCCTCAAGCTCCACGGGTATCGAGTTGAACTGGTCGCGCATGATCCAGATGACGATCGGCAGCACCATCAGCGTGTAGAGCAGGATCAGCCCGACGCGCGTGTCGAGCAGGCCGACCTCCCGGTAGAGCACCAGGAAAGGCAGCGCCAGCACCACCGGCGGCAGGATCAACTGTGACAGGAAGAAGAACGAGATATCTTCGTTCTTGAACCAGGCGAAATGATAGCGGTAGCGGGTGAGCCCGTAGGCGGCGAGGCTGCCGATGACGATGGCGAGGCTCGACGCGCCGACCGAGGTGATCACCGAATTCATGAAGCGCTTGAGGAACTCGTCGCGCACCGTCGAGGTCTGGAAGATCGAGTCCGGCGACAGGCCGAGCGAACGCCAGCCCTTCCAGTCCGGCTGGAAGTCGACGAAGGGGATGAGATGGCCCTGGGTGACGTCCACCGCGGTCTTGAACGACGTCGTGATCGTCCAGTAGATCGGGAACAGGCAGATGAACGCCCAGAAGGCCAGCGCGCCATAGATGAAAACGCGGCTGGCGAGGAAGCTCGCCGGCGAGCGGATCTCCGAGGCGACATATTCGGTGGTCTGAACGCTCATCTTAGCTCAATTCACCCGATCTTGCTTCAATTGACCCATCCTGCTTCAATTCACATTGCGGACAAAACGGTTGGCGAATTTCAACAGCCACGTGACGAACACGATGATGATCACCAGATAGGCCATCGCCAGCATGGTTCCGTAGCCGACATTCGAGCGGTCGCGGTATTCGCGGTAGATGAAGCTCGACACGGAATCGGTGGCACCGCCGGGGCCGCCCGATGTCACGGTGATGATGATGTCGGCAAGCTTCAGCTTGAAGATGATGCGCAGGATCACCGCCGTCACCGACACCGGCAGCATCAGCGGGAAGGTGACCTGCCAGAAAGTCTGCCACACATTGGCACCGTCGACGCGTGCGGCTTCGAGCACCTCGCGCGACATCGCCTGCAAGCCGGCCAACAGCATGATCATCATGAACGGAATGAACGTCCAGGCATCCAGCACCATGATTGCGATACGCGCGATGATCGGGTCGCTGAAGAAGGCCGGATTCTCCCAGCCGAGATGGCGCGCCAGCGTCGCCGCCGGCCCGAACCGGTATTCCATCAGCGACTTGCCGATCATCCACGACACCGCGACCGGCGACAGCATCAGTGGCATCAGGAAGACGACGCGGAAGAATTTTCGTGCGCGGATCTGCGCGTTGAGCAGCAGCGCCAGGCTGAAGGCGATGACATACTCGACCGCCACCGCCAGCACATAGAGCACCATGTTGAACAGCGCATTGCGGTAATAGGGATCGCCCAGCATCTGCCAGAAATTGTCGAGCCCGTTGAACCTGCGGCCGCTGAAGGAACTGAGATTCCAGTCGGTGAGCGCGATGTAGAGACCGAACAGTGTCGGGAAGATCACCATGGCGATGGTGAACAGCAGCGCCGGCAGCAGGAACAGGGCACGCTGGCCGTCCTCGCCACGCGTCAGCACCTGGCCGATGCCGATAGCCACGCCCCACAGCACATAGGCGTAGACGACGGGGCGCCAGGTCTCGAAGCCGATCGTATCGGCGCTGCCCTTGTAGAGGATTTCCAGCACGATCGTCGCCAGCAGGCCGAGCGTTGCAACGGCCATCAGGACCCAGCCGAGCCGTCTGCGGCCTGGAGAAATCAGATCGGAAGTGCCGGCATCTGCCGGCCACTGGTTTGCGGTCGAAGTCTGGTCTGCCACAAATCTCGCCCGTTTGAAGGCTCTCAAGGAGCCGGAGCCGGTCTAAAGTGGTGGGGCGGGTGGGCGCGCCCCCGCGGGATTAGACCCCCCACAAACCGCGCCCGGCCAAGGGGAGCGAGGGAGGGGTGTTGGGGCCGCGGAGGTGGGGGGGGGTGGGCCAGCCCCCCCCCCACG
>NZ_JAMYLA010000040.1:0-63085 GCF_040317725.1 Mesorhizobium sp. M1396
ATACCCCCCAATGCTCGCCCCCCTCTGGGGGGGGGCGCGGGGGGGCCCCCCCCCCCCCCCCCCCCCCCAACCCCGAACCACGGCGGCGCGCCCCCCCCCCCGCGCCCCCCCCCGCCGGGGCGGGGCCCCCCGACCGCCTCACTTACCTGTCAACTGCTGGCGGCGCCTTTCTTGAATGGCTGGAAGGCCGCGAGTTGCCCGGCATCGCAATCCTGCAAACCAAGGCCCGCAATCCGGAGAACGCCTGATGGCCCGCATCACACTTCGACAACTACTCGATCACGCCGCAGAGCGGAGCTACGGCGTGCCTGCTTTCAATATCAACAACATGGAACAGGGGCTCGCGATCATGCAGGCTGCCAAGGCCTGTGACGCGCCGGTGATTATCCAGGCCAGTAGAGGCGCGCGCAGCTATGCTAACGACATCATGCTTGCAAAGATGATGGAGGCATTGACAGAAATCTATCCTGATATTCCGCTATGCGTGCACCAGGATCACGGCAACAGCGAAGCGACCTGCCTGTCGGCAATCCGTCACGGGTTCACCTCGGTGATGATGGACGGTTCGCTCGAATCCGACGCCAAGACGGCGGCCAGCTACGACTATAACGTTTCGATCACCGAACGCGTGACCCGCATGGCCCATGCCGTAGGTGCGTCTGTCGAGGGCGAGCTTGGTGTACTCGGTTCGCTGGAATCCGGCCACGGAGAGGCCGAGGATGGTCACGGCGCGGAAGGTGCCCTGTCGCATGACCAACTCCTCACCGATCCGGAGCAGGCGGTCGATTTCGCTGGCCGTACCAAGGTCGATGCGCTCGCCATTGCAATGGGTACCAGCCACGGCGCTTACAAGTTTTCACGAAAGCCCGACGGCGACATTCTGGCGATGCATGTCATCGAGGCGATCCATCAGAAGCTGCCGAACACGCATCTCGTCATGCATGGTTCGTCGTCGGTCCCGCAGAAGTTGCAGGACGTCATAAACCGCTTCGGCGGGGAGATGCCGCAGACCTTCGGCGTCCCTGTCGAAGAGATCGAACGCGGCATCCGCCATGGGGTGCGCAAAATAAACATCGACACAGACTGCCGCATGGCGATGACCGGCCAGTTGCGGAAGATCGCAAGCGAAAACCCAAGCGAGTTCGACCCCCGCAAATTCCTGAAACCGGCAATGGATGCGATGCGCGACCTCTGCCTCGATCGTTTCGAACGTTTTGGCACGGCGGGCAACGCCTCAAGAATCAAGGTGCTGCCCATGGACGAGATGGCCAGGCGCTATGCCGCCGGCGAGCTCGACCCGCGTATCGCCACCGCACGCGCAGCGTGAAACCGCCTCCAGGAAGGGAGACCAGCCGTGAACATTCAACCTGCAGAACTCAAGGGCAAGGAACGCTACAAGGCCGGCGTGCTCAAATATGCGCAGATGGGCTATTGGAACGCCGACTACGAGCCGAAAGCCACCGATCTCATCGCGCTGTTCCGCATCACCCCACAGGATGGCGTCGATCCAATCGAGGCGGCGGCGGCCGTGGCCGGCGAAAGCTCGACTGCGACCTGGACGGTTGTCTGGACTGATCGCTTGACGGCTTGCGACCAGTATCGCGCCAAGGCTTACCGGGTCGATCCGGTGCCGAACAACCCAGGTCAGTATTTCTGTTACGTCGCGTACGATCTGATCCTGTTTGAGGAAGGCTCGATCGCCAATCTCACCGCGTCGATCATTGGCAACGTCTTCTCGTTCAAGCCGTTGAAGGCCGCGCGCCTGGAGGACATGCGGCTGCCGGTCGCTTACGTGAAGACCTTCAAGGGTCCCCCGACAGGGATCGTCGTCGAACGCGAGCGCCTTGATAAGTTCGGCAAGCCATTGCTGGGCGCCACCACCAAGCCGAAGCTCGGCTTGTCCAGCAAGAATTACGGTCGCGTCGTCTATGAAGGCCTGAAGGGCGGGCTCGACTTCATGAAGGACGATGAGAATATCAACAGCCAGGCCTTCATGCATTGGCGCGACCGTTTTCTCTTCTGCATGGAGGCCGTCAATCGTGCGTCCGCGGAGACTGGCGAGGTGAAAGGCCACTATCTCAACATCACCGCCGGCACGATGGAGGAGATGTATCGCCGTGCCGAATTGGCCAAGGAACTCGGCTCCGTCATCGTCATGGTCGACTTGATCATCGGCTGGACGGCAATCCAGTCGATCTCCAACTGGTGCCGCGAGAACGACATGATCCTGCATATGCACCGGGCCGGCCATGGAACCTATACGCGGCAGAAGAACCACGGCATCTCGTTCCGTGTCATCGCCAAATGGCTTCGGCTTGCAGGTGTCGACCACCTGCATGCTGGCACGGCGGTCGGCAAGCTCGAGGGAGATCCCATGACCGTACAGGGCTACTACAATGTCTGCCGCGAGGCGCATAACAAAGTCGATCTACAGCGTGGCATCTATTTCGAGCAAGACTGGGGTGATCTGCGCAAGGTCATGCCGGTAGCCTCGGGCGGTATCCACGCCGGCCAAATGCATCAGCTGCTTGACTTGTTCGGCGACGACGTCGTGCTTCAATTCGGCGGCGGCACGATCGGGCACCCGATGGGTATTCAGGCCGGCGCTACAGCCAACCGCGTCGCGTTGGAGACGATGGTGTTCGCCCGCAACGAAGGGCGCGACATCGCTCGTGAAGGGCCGGAAATCCTGCGCGCCGCTGCCAAGTGGTGCAAGCCGCTGGAGGCTGCGCTGGATACCTGGGGCAACATCACCTTCAACTACGAATCAACCGATACGTCGGATTTTGCGCCGACGCCGCAAGTCGCGATGTGACCTGAGAAGAGGAGACACGATCATGCGCATCACCCAGGGGTGTTTTTCCTTTCTTCCGGACCTCACCGACGAGCAGATCGCGATACAGGTCGAATATTGCCTGCGCAGCGACTGGGCGATCGGTGTCGAATATACTCACGACCCGCATCCCCGGAACACCTACTGGGAGATGTGGGGAAACCCGATGTTCGACCTCAGGGATGCTGCTGGCGTCATGATGGAGGTCGATGCCTGCCGCAAGGCATTTCCCGATAGCTATGTTCGCATCAACGCCTTCGATTCGACGCGCGGTTTCGAGACGGTGCGGATGTCGTTCATCGTCAACCGGCCAAAGGCTGAGCCAACATTCCACATGACCCGCACCGAGGTGGCCGGACGAACCGTCAACATCTCTATGACGGCGGTACGCTAAGAAGGATTGCGCTATGGCTGATTTTGCCGCCCTCGAAACGAACACCGCCCCCCCACGAAGCGTTGATTTGGCGGCGGACTTTCGCCAGTCGGGGGTCGCAGAAATCCTCGACGAACTGGACAGCGAACTTACCGGACTGAGGCCGGTGAAGCAGCGCATTCGCGAGACGGCGGCATTGCTTCTGGTTGATCGTGCACGCAAGCGCCTTGGCCTGGCGCATGAAACGCCGACGCTGCATATGAGTTTCACAGGAAATCCCGGTACCGGCAAGACCACCGTGGCGCTACGCATGGCGAGTTTGCTTCACCGTCTGGGCTATGTCCGCAAGGGTCACCTCGTTTCGGTGACGCGGGATGACCTCGTCGGCCAGTATATCGGCCATACCGCACCGAAAACGAAGGACGTGTTGAAGAAGGCCATGGGCGGCGTGCTGTTCATCGATGAGGCCTATTATCTCTACCGCCCCGACAACGAGCGCGACTATGGCCAGGAGGCGATCGAAATTCTACTTCAAGTCATGGAAAACCAGCGCGACGATCTCGTCGTCATCCTCGCCGGCTATGCCGACCGCATGGACAAGTTTTTTGCGAGCAATCCCGGCTTCCGCTCGCGCATCGCCCACCACATCGACTTTCCTGACTATGACAATGGCGAACTTCTCTCGATCGCGGAGACGATGCTTGCAAGACAGAGCTACATCTTCGACAACGAGGCGCGCAACGTCATGGCCGACTATATCGATCTGAGGCGTCGGCAGCCGCATTTCGCCAATGCGCGGTCGATCCGCAACGCGCTGGACCGGGCTCGACTGAGGCAGGCGAACCGCCTGTTCGAACAGGCGAAGGGCCCGATCGACACTGAGGAGCTTTCCACCATCCGCGCAGAAGACATCAGGGCAAGCCGAGTGTTCGCCAATGGCGTGCCAGACAGCGTTAGGGAAACCCCATGACGAGACCAACCATCATCGCCCCCTCCATTCTATCGGCCGATTTCTCACAATTGGGCGAGGAGATCGAGACCGTGATTGCGGCTGGCGCGGACTGGATCCATCTCGACGTGATGGATGGCCATTTCGTACCTAACATCACCTTTGGCCCACCTGTGATCAAGGCCGTCCGCAGCCGCACGAACAGGATCTTCGATTGTCATTTGATGATTGCGCCGGCCGATGCCTACCTGGCCGCTTTCGCCGATGCCGGTTGTGACATTATAACCGTGCATGCGGAAGCAGGTCCGCACCTCGACCGGTCGCTTCAGTCAATCAGGAACCTGGGCAAGAGGGCCGGCGTCTCGCTCAATCCGTCGACGCCCGAGAATGTAATAGAGTATGTGCTTGATCGCCTCGACCTCGTGCTCCTGATGACCGTCAATCCGGGTTTTGGTGGCCAGGCCTTCATCCCCTCCATCGTCGAGAAGGTGAAGCGGGTGAAAGCCATGATCGGCGACCGGCCGATTGATATCGAAGTCGACGGTGGGGTGACATCCGAGACCGCTCCATTGGTTGCCGCCGCCGGGGCAACCGTGCTGGTCGCAGGCTCTGCGGTGTTCAGCGGCGGAACCGAGGCAGCTTACCGGCATAACATCTCCGCTATCAGAAAGGCCGCCGACGGGGCGGCCCACAGGGCGGCTTAAGGGTTCCACGATGGCATTCTCTTCCCCGGTTTGCGATTTCGGACTGTCGGCGGCGGACGCAACGCTATCCGGCCTCGACGGTAAGCCGCATCGTGTCCTAGACAGCGCTGGGCCGCGCGGATTGGTGGTCGCTTTCATCTGCAATCACTGCCCCTACGTAAGGGCTGTCATCGGCCGCATCGTGCGCGATGCTCGTGACCTCAGACAATTCGGCGTCGGCTTCGTTGCCATCAATGCGAACGACGCCAAAATCTATCGGCAAGATTCATTTCCGAACATGAAGCTTTTCGCTCGAGAACATCGATTCGACTTCCCGTATTTGCACGACGCCGACCAAGTGGCAGCAAGGGCGTACGGGGCCACATGCACGCCGGACTTTTTCGGCTTCAACGCCGAACTCAAGCTGCAGTATCGGGGGCGGCTCGATGCGTCGCGAAAGGAGGAAGGCCCACCGGGTCTTCGGCGCGATCTCTATCAAGCGATGACCCAGATCGCCAATTGCGGGTATGGACCAGACGAGCAGATCGCCTCGGTTGGCTGCTCCATCAAATGGAGGACCGGCTTATGAAAGCCGACGCTGGCGATCCCGGCTGGCACCGTCCTCGTGCCGTCCTCTTCGACCTCGATGGCACTCTGATCGACACAGCACCCGACCTTCGGGCATCCGTGAACCAATTGCTTTCCATGCATGGGTTGGGGCCGCTCTCGCTCGACCAGGTGCGCAGGATGATTGGCAACGGCGTAAAGGCGCTGGTGGAAAACGCGTTTGACAGCTGCGGATATTCACTTGACGGCGAAAAACTTGAGGGAAAATACAACGCGATGTTCGAGATTTATCGTGGGCAGCTCACGACATTGTCCCGGCCAATGCCCTATGCTCGCGCGGTTGTCCAAGCGCTTCACGGGGACGGGTTCCGCCTGGGCGTCGTGACCAACAAGCGGCAGGATCTGGCAGAGCGTATCCTCGATCATTTCGCGCTATTGCCCTTCATGAGCGCTGTCATCGGTGGAGGCGCTGGGATAGCTGCAAAGCCGGCGCCAAATATGCTCCTGCTCGCTTTGGGCCGGCTAGAAATGGGGCGGGGCGATGCGGTCATGATCGGCGACAGTGGAATCGATATCGTAGCCGCGCATAGCGCCGGCCTGCCGATTGTCTTGGTTAGGAACGGTTATTTGAAAAGCGCTGAAGAAGCCGCCGATGCCGATCTAACGATCGCTGACCTAAGTGAATGTGAAGCCGCTATCGGGGCGATCTGGAAATTCGGCCCGCGCCGGTTTGCCCAAGCTTGCGTGAGCCGGCGTGGTTGAAGACAGTGTTTTACCCTGCTAACAAGATAGGCAGAGTGGAAACTATCTTTGATGGAACACGCCGGCACAATTATCGTCCTTTCACGACCGGGAAGCGACTGGTCGTCGGCTCTTCACGTCCTGTCGGAGCGTTATGCATACCGCGTAATTCCTGTAGCCTCGGTCGCCGAAGCCCTTACGACCATGGGCGCCATCCACGTCGATCTGGCGATTGCCGAAGATGGTGCGGGCGAGGCGGCAGGTCTGGACTTTCTTACGCGGTTGCGGGTTTCCCATCCTGACATCGTTCGGGTCTATGTCACTGCCGCCTCGAGTTACGCTTCCGAGCAGGCCCTCTCGCAGGCTGCCATCTACCAGTTTCTGCTGGCGCCACTCGACGCTGCCCAGCTTGGCCTCGTCGTCGAGCGTGCGCTGGAGACCCGCGAGCTTGCGCGTCGGCACCGCCTCCTGTCGAGGGAATTCAAGATCTCGGGTGATTCCTTCATTTTGGGCGAGCGAAAGGGCCCAACCTTTCGGCCGGAAAGCCAGAGGTTCGAAAAGCTGATCTATATAAGCGAGAAGATGGCCGAGCTTTGTGACCTGGCACGTCAAGCCGCCACGACGGAGCTGCCAATA
Organism: Mesorhizobium sp. M1396; assembly: GCF_040317725.1. NCBI lineage: Bacteria > Pseudomonadati > Pseudomonadota > Alphaproteobacteria > Hyphomicrobiales > Phyllobacteriaceae > Mesorhizobium > Mesorhizobium sp. M1396. Next base: position 6,783 of record NZ_JAMYLA010000040.1, read on the forward strand.
TTGATCCAAGGCGAGACCGGGACCGGCAAGGAACTACTCGCGCGGGCAATCCACTACAATTCGATGCGTAGCAGCAGCCCATTGCTCGTCCAGAATTGCGGCGGCATGCCAGACGAACTCCTGCAGTCCGAACTTTTCGGCCACAAACGCGGGGCTTTTACCGGAGCTATCTCCGACCGGTTGGGACTGTTCCGTGCAGCTGACGGCGGAACGGTTTTCCTCGATGAGATATCTGATGTATCGCCCTCGTTTCAGGTCAGCTTGTTGAGATTCTTACAGGAGGGCGAGGTGAAGCCCTTGGGCGCAGACAAGGTGCTTCACTGCGATGTCCGCATTATTGCAGCCTCGAACAGACCGCTGAAGGATCTCGTTGCCAGGGGAGAGTTTCGGCAGGACCTTTATTTCCGGCTCAAGGGGTTCGAGTTTGAAGTTCCATCGCTCAGGGAACGTCGCGACGACATCGCGCCGCTGGCGGAGTTCTTTGCAGCCAAGCATGCCGACGCAATTGGCCGGAAGATCCTGGGCATCACCGCCAATGCGCTCGAAAAATTAAGCGCATGCGAATTCCACGGCAACATTCGAGAACTCGAGAATGAAATCCGCCGAATGGTGGCTCTGGCCAAGGACGGCGAGTACATCACCACTCGCAACATGTCGCCGGCGCTGCTGGCGGCAGCCGCATTGCGCAAGGTTCCGGATGGCGTGCGAGGCTTCTTGCCCGAAGGGACAACGCTCAAGGATCAGGTCGAGAGCCTCGAGCGGCAGATTGTTGGAACCTCTCTGCTGCGAAATCATTGGAACCAAAGCCGCACGGCAGCCGAGCTAGGCCTGTCGCGTGTTGGACTAGCCAATAAGATCAAACGCTACAATATTGTTGAAGGTGGCTGAAATGGCCAAGGATGACAGCACCGGCACTACCTATGAAGCCCCAGTTGTCCGTTTTCCGCAGTCGAAAGTGACGCCGCCAGGAGCGAACAACCCGACGAGAAATCTGGGCCTTGGGAAGATCGCCAGGGCGATCGGCGCTTCCGAGCGCCAGACCACCGGTCATTGGTGCAGTCGCTGTCGCGGCATCTGGTACGGCTATCTGTCTGAAGTGTCCTGCCCGGTTTGCGGCAACCGGCAAGGCTGAACCCTTCGAAACCTTCTTTTCACGTGCAAACAAACTTTGCAGGAGCGGATGGGGCCTTTGCTGCATTGCACCATATCGCACGGCGATTAAATGTTTGATTTTAACGCGTTTTCCTAGCCTCCTGTAAGTGGCATGGACCTTGCTTTTCCCTTCCTGTGAGTGCTCGCCAAGCGCTTAGAGTTATCCAGGGAGGAATTCATGGCCAATCTTCTGTGGCTCCAGGGCGGAGCCTGCTCGGGCAATACGATGTCATTCCTCAATGCGGAGGAACCGAGCGCGTGCGATCTGGTTACCGACTTTGGCATCAATGTGCTCTGGCATCCATCGCTTGGGCTTGAGCTCGGCGAGAACCTTCAGAAGATGCTGAAGGCGCTCACGTCGGGCACGCTGGCTCTCGACATCTTCGTCTTCGAGGGCACGGTCGTGAATGCGCCAAACGGAACGGGCGAATGGAACCGCTTCGCCGGCCGTCCGATGCGCGACTGGGTAGTTGACCTTTGTAAGGTCGCCAACTTCGTCGTCGCCGTTGGTGACTGCGCGACCTGGGGAGGGATTCCTGCAACAGCGCCCAACCCATCGGAAAGCGAAGGGCTGCAGTTCCTCAAACGCAGCCATGGCGGCTTCCTCGGCAAGGATTTCAAATCCAAGGCCGGCCTGCCAGTGATCAACATTCCAGGTTGCCCGGCCCATCCGGACTGGATCACGCAGATCGTCGTGGCAGTGGCCACGGGACGTGGTGGTGACCTGACGCTCGATGAATTCCAGCGACCGAAGACATTCTTTACCTCCTTCACCCAGACCGGCTGCACGCGCAACATGCATTTCGCCTACAAGGTGTCGGCGACCGAATTTGGCCAACGCAAAGGCTGCCTGTTCTATGACCTGGGCTGCCGCGGGCCGATGACGCATTCGCCATGCAACCGCATCCTGTGGAACCGGCAATCATCGAAGACGCGTGCCGGCATGCCTTGCATGGGCTGCACCGAGCCCGAATTCCCGTTCTTCGATCTGGCTCCGGGGACCGTGTTCAAGACCCAGACCGTCATGGGCGTCCCAAAGGACATGCCGAGCGGCGTCGACAAAACCGGCTACATCAAGCTCACCGCCGCAGCCAAGGCTGCCTCGCCGCGCTGGGCCGAGGAAGACATATTCGTCGTCTGAAGCCACCGAGCACAAGAACTGATTTTTAGGGAGGTCCGAAAGGCCATGTCAGCCGCAGTTCAAACACTTGATATTTCTCCTGTTGGCCGCGTCGAGGGCGATCTCGACGTCCGTGTCGATATCCAGGACGGCGTTGTCGTAAACGCCTGGACCCAAGCCGAACTCTTCCGCGGGTTCGAGATCATCCTGCGCGACAAGGATCCGCAGGCCGGATTGGTCGTCACTCCTCGTGCTTGCGGAATCTGTGGCGCCTCGCACCTGACTTGCGCAGCCTGGGCGCTCGACACCGCCTGGAAAGCCGAGGTCCCACGCAACGCCATCCTGGCGCGCAATCTCGGTCAGATCGTCGAAAGCTTGCAGAGCTTGCCCAGGCATCATTACGGCCTGTTCATGATCGACTACACCCACAAGAATTATTCGCATTCGAAATTCTACGAGGAAGCCGTCAAACGCTGGTCGCCCTTCACCGGCACCAATTATGAGCTTGGAGTGACCATCTCCGGCCGGCCGGTCGAAATTTATGCCCTGCTTGGAGGCCAATGGCCACATTCGAGCTACATGGTGCCCGGCGGTGTCATGTGTGCGCCGACACTAACCGACGTAACCCGGGCATGGTCGATCCTGGAACATTTCCGCCGCAACTGGATGGAGCCGGTATGGCTTGGCTGCTCCTTCGAGCGCTATGAGCAAATTCGGTCCTATGACGACTTCATGGCCTGGCTGGATGAACGCCCCGAACACGCGAATTCCGACTTGGGCATGTTCTGGCGCATGAGCATGGATGTTGGCGTCGACAAATACGGCAAAGGTCACGGAAAATATGTTTCGTGGGGTTACCTGCCGCACGAGGACAAATACAACCGGCCGACCATCGAAAACCGCAATGCCTCACTGATCATGAAAAGCGGTGTTTATGACGGGATGGCGGATACGCATAAGCTGATGGACCAGGTCCACACACGGGAGGACCTTGTGCATGCCTGGTACGACGAGCCGAGCGGCAAGCATCCGTTCGACCGTTCGACAAAGGCAGTCGGCAAGAACCCCGTCGAATATGACAATCAGTATTCATGGGCTACCGCGGTCCGCCACGATGACAATGGTCGGCTTGAAGCCGGACCATTGGCCCGGCAGTTGATCGCGGGCGGCGGGCATGGAGAAAGCTGGCAGCATCACGACCCGCTCGTGCTGGACATGTACAAAAAGCTTGGCGGGGCCAGTGTCATGCTGCGCCACTTCGCCCGCATGCACGAGGGCGTAAAACTCTATCGCCAGGCCGAACATGCACTGCGCGAATTCCGCCTCAATGATCCTTGGTACATCAAGCCGACCGAAAAGGACGGTCGCGGCTGGGGGGCCACCGAGGCTATCCGCGGCGCGCTGTGTCACTGGATCGAGGTGCAGGGCGGCAAGATCAAGAATTACCAGATCATCGCGCCCACGACCTGGAACGTCGGGCCGCGATCGGATGGCGGCGAGCTTGGCCCTATCGAGCAGGCGCTCATCGGCACGCCGATCGCTGATCCCAGCGATCCCGTCGAGGTTGGGCATGTCTGCCGCTCGTATGATTCCTGCCTTGTCTGTACCGTGCATGCCCATGACGCCAGCACCGGGACCGAACTCGCGCGTTTTCGCACGGCTTGACCCGACGCGATTTGTCGGGCGCTCTCAGCCCCGATCGCCTCGCTACGTGGCGGGCGATCGGATCCGCTGCAAACGAACTCGGGACCGCAGGCAATGAATAGCGAGCAACAGCATTCTCTGCTGCGCAAGATGGCCCAAATGATGCAGAATGGGCTGAAGACGCAGACAGAGCCCTTTCCCGAAACGGAAAGGGAGTTCGCCGCGATACTGGCTGAATTGCGTCAGCTTAAGCCAGATGACATCGAGGGCAAGATGATAATCAGCGGTTTCCTGGACCAGCCTTATGGTCCTGACAGGCAGCGCTGCATGGAATGCATGTACTATCTCGTCCACCGGGAATGGTGCGACCTGCCGGAGTTGGCCGTGCCGGTCGATGCTGATTGGTGGTGCAGGCTTTGGCGTATTTAGACCGAATGGAGTTAGATCGAACCAGTTCAGCTGGATACTGCCATGGTAGCGAAGATAACGACTGATGAGGATGTGCCCGGACAAATTCGGTCCCTGCTTGCCGGCGGCCTGAAGACAGAGGTTTTTCCACGCGCAGATAGCCATGAGAACGTCGCCGAAATCATCGATCGGTTGCGGGCGGCGGACGAGGATATCAAAGCCCTGCTGGTGATCGCGGGCTTCACTGATCACCCGGTGGAGCATGGCGGAATGGAGCAGGCCTGCGGGACATGCATGTATTACCTTATCCATCGGCACTTTTGCGAACTGCCGGAACTTGCTGTCCCGGTCGAGCCGCAATGGTCATGCCGGCTTTGGCGGATATGAGCGGACAAACATGATCGGGGTCATCGGCTGCGGGAATCCAAACCGTCAGGACGATGGCGTCGGCCTGCAGGTCATACGCGAGCTCAAACACCGCAATCTCGAAGGACCGAAAGTCAAATTGCTGGACGCCGGTACAGACGGCATGTCGGTCATGTTCGCTGCACGGGGCTGCACTTCGTTGATTGTTGTCGATGCCGCGAAAACAGGGGTGAAACCAGGCGCGATCTACGAGGTGCCTGGCGCCGCGCTTGAGCGGTCATATACCCCAGGTCTCAATCTCCATGATTTTCGCTGGGACGCCGCCCTCCATGCCGGGCGGCAAATCTTTCGGCAAGACTTCCCTGATGACGTGACGGTCTTTCTGATCGAGGCCAAGGAACTTGGCTTCGGTATTGGATTGTCGGATGACGTCGCGGCATCGGCAAGCAAGGTTTCACGGCGCGTCGAGATGCTCATAGTCGAACGGCTGGCAAGGCTGCCAGCATGAAAATACCACCTGACTGCGTCCAGATCCGGCGCGGCGGGCTCTATCTGTCCGTTGCGACATACGACCGATACTTCGCGGGCCTCGATACGGTGGTTCTGCTGCGGCGCGAAAATGATCTTGTCATTTTGCCTGTCCATCACGCCGCTTCTGGCGGCTATCTCCTCAAGCGACTCAGCGCAGCCGGGGACCGTGTGGTTTTCGCACCGGATTTCTTTCGGGAACACGGGCTAGAGGACGATTTTGATGGCGAATTTTGCGTGGGCTGGGATTCGGCGCAGGCCGCCCTGGTGGCCAAAACGGCCTTCAAAGCAAAGTAAGTTTACACTTAGCAATTTAAGTAGACAGGCATAAAAAACTCAACTAGCATCTTTGCTAAGATAATAAGCTGCGCAAAGCAGCCGTGGAGGAACCCAAGTTGGAAAGCACTCGCGCTGACGATGAGGTGCGCGCGGCGCTCGCTGCGGCGGAGGACGAATCGGCGAACCCCGCCGAGCGGGCCGAGATGCTCATGGAAATTGCCATGGGACTCCAGCAGCGCCCCAAGCTATCCGAGCAGATCCTATCGGCGATAGACCTTTACGATCGGGCACTGCGGGTCTGCCCGCAAGACGAACGACTGCTTCTTGCACGAATCTCTGCGCGCAAGGGCTCGGCGCTTTTGATCTTGCCGGAAGAGGGTACTCTAGCGCTGCAGCAAGCGCGCGCCGCCTTCGAAGCGGCCATACCACACCTCATCGACTTCGGCCGCCCCGAGGAGCTGGCCGAGGCGGAAATGAACCTCGGCCTCGCCATCCAGAATCTGGCTGGTCACCACAAGGCCCGCATCACCGACGCGATATCGGCTTATCAGCGGGCGCTGCGCACCTTCGACAAGGTCCGTTTCCCCAAGGAATTCGCAATTCTCCAGAACAATCTGGCGACTGCATTCCTCTCGATGCCATTTACCGATTCCAGAGCCAAAATGCGCGAGGCACTCGCGGTCCAGGCCTTTGAAGAAGGGCTAAAGACCGTCAGTCTGATCGATCATCCGACCGAATATGCCATGTTGCAGAACAACCTGGGAAATGCCTTGCAATATGCCTCCTCGAGCCATGCACTCGAGAACAACTTGCGCGCGCTCGATGCCTATGACGAGGCGCTGAAAGTGCGTGTGCGCGCGACGATGCCGCTCGAATATGCCAACACGGTCTCCAATAAGGCGAACTGTCTTTGGAACCTGCCCGATGACCCCGAGCGACCAGAAGACGGCAACCGCGCCAATCTGCTTGCCGCGCGCGAATATTACCGGGAGAGCCGCGAAATTTTCAGCACCAGCGGCGAGGTGGACAAGGCCCGCACGGTTGCTGAGGCTTTGGAGCAAATCCAGCGTGAACTTCTCTCCACGCCGCCGAGCAAACCGGCTGGGAAGAATGGTGGGGAAACTCGAGATCGCATTGAAACTGACCTCAAGGAGCATTGACGTGGCAGGAGTTGAACTAACGGCAACCGGTGCGGTGCTCGCGCTGATTATTGGATTGGTAGCGTCCGGCATCGGCGGAGCAATCGGCGGTATCATGACCGGCGGCAAGTCATTGGGCAACGAGCTCGCCGCCATGATGGGTGGTTTTTACGGACCAATCGGCGGCGTGACAGGGATCCTGGTCGGACTGATCGTTCTGGCGCTAGTGGGCTGAGTGCAATCATGTTGGAAATGGTAAGAAGCTCGATCGTTCTCTTCTTTCGGGGAAAGCTCTTCGCCGACCCGGGAAAAGTCTATCGCCAGACGGCTTTAGGCGCGGCCGTGACCGCCGTGTTGCTCGTCGTCCTTGTCAAAGCCGGTGCACCACTGGCAGCAGCAGCTCTCGTCGCCGGCCTGATCGGCGGCGCGCTGCAGCCGTATCTGTTCAAGAACCTGAAGTACCGCTGACATGAACGCCGTCGATCTGATCGCGACCAAACGCGAGGACCTCGCTGGCCTGGTCGGCGATATCGAGCAGGTCGAGGCGATCTTTTCCACCTGGGATGAAACGCAGCGCGGCGCGGTCGAGGCCTACCGCCGCGCCATCGAGGACCTGAATGGCGAGGCCATACGTCGTCTGGTGCGGGCGCTAAAGGATGAGCCGGCGGCACTCGCCGCAATGAAACAGGCGGCAGCCGACGAGGTTGTCTATGCGGTGCTGCGCCGCCACGACATCCTGAAGCCCAGCCTCAGTGAACGGGTGGAGGCGGCGCTCGACGGCGTGCGCCCGATGCTGGCCTCGCATGGCGGCGACGTGGAACTCGTCAATGTCCGGCCGCCCGCGATCGAGGTGCGCTTTGTCGGCGCCTGTGATGGCTGCCCGGCATCGGCTCTGACCTTCCATGCCGGTGTGAAGAAGGCGGTCGAGCAGGCCTGTCCGGAGATCACCGACATTATCCAGATCAAAGGGATGAGTAACGCCACCGACAATGACAGCGTCCGCTTCATCAGCCCTTTCGCGCTTGGCGCCGTTGGTGGCTGGCATCTAGTGTGCCGCCTCGATGAGATTCCGCAAGGCGGTATCAGCGCCGTTGTCGTCGGCGGGCAAAATGTCATCCTGTCGCGCCAGGACGCTGTCGTTACGTGTTTCCACAACGCCTGTGCCCATCTTGGCATGGAGCTGGACGGCGGCGACATAGACGAGGGCATCATCACTTGCCCGCATCATGGCTTTCGATATGACCTATCCAGCGGCGAATGCCTGACGGCGCCGGAAGTGGCGCTTCAGTCGCACGCCGTCCGCATCGTCGGCAATCGCGTCGAAGTCAGGCTGTCGTCATGATGCGGATCTCGCTGGCGCCGCACTATCGCCGCAGCCTGCCGCTCGCCGGAATGGGGCAGCCGACGGTGCCGATGCTCAACCCGGCTGGCGCGCGGGTCGTCCTGGGCGACCAGGTCGATGCCAACGGATTGCCGGTCCCGGTTGCACCAAAACCGAACACGCTGTTTGGCCCGCGCGGTCTGTGCTTCGCGCCCGACGGGGGGCCGTTCTTCGTTGCCGACACCGGTCATCATCGCCTGATGGTCTGGAACAGCGTGCCGCAAGAAGACAACACCGCCGCCGATCTGCTGATCGGACAACCCGACTTTTTTTCCGAGGGCCGCAACGCGCATGGACGGGTCGGCGCGGCGAGCCTGAACATGCCAACCGGACTCTCAACTGACGGGAGGATGCTGGCTGTCGCAGACGCATGGAACCATCGTGTGCTGGTCTGGCGCACATTGCCCGAGCATTCGAACCAGCCGGCGGACCTGGTGCTCGGGCAGGCGGATTTTTCTAGCGGCATCGCCAACCGCGGAGACGCCATTGCGGCCGCCGACACGCTTAATTGGTGCTACGGCGTCACCATCGCCGAGGGACGGCTATTCGTCGCCGATACCGGAAATCGTCGGGTGCTGGTCTGGAACTCGCTTCCCCAATGCAACGGCCAACCGGCGGATCAGGTGCTCGGCCAGGCGGATGCTACGACGCGCGACGACAACGCGTCGGGCGTCGGTGCGGCCATCGGCATGAGATGGCCGCACAGCGTCGCTGTGGAGAACAACCGGATTCTCGTCGCTGATGCCGGCAACAACCGCATCATGGTGTGGAATTCCATGCCCAACGCCGACGGCGCACCCTGCAGCTTCGTACTCGGCCAATCGAGCTTCGACGGCAACGACCACAATCGGGCCGGCTATTATCCAAACGACCGTGCGCTCAACATGCCGTATGGCATGGTCATCCATAACGGCACCGTCTTCTGTGCCGACACAGCTAATTCCCGGCTGGTCGGCTATCCACTCGATGACCTCGGCATGGATCGCGCCGCCACCGGTCTCGCAGCGCAGCCTGGCTTTTCTGACAAGGGCGACAACCGCTGGCGTTTCGCTGCGCGCGACAGCGTCTGCTGGCCCTTCGCCTTGGCGGCCTCCGGCACAACGCTGGCAGTCGCCGATACCGGCAACAACCGGGTGTTGTTGTGGGAGGCGGGGTCATGAACACGCAGTTGCGCTTGACCATGGCCGACCCGGTGGTCACCGTCGAGGTCAGGGTCCGTGGCCGCGTGCAAGGCGTCGGCTTCAGGCCGACCGTGTGGCGGATCGCCCGCCGGCTTGGTCTCGATGGCCAGGTGCTAAACGATGGCGAAGGCGTGCTGATTCGTCTGCGCGGCGCCTCTTCCAACATTTCCGCGCTGGTGAACGAGTTGCGGGCATCACCACCGCCATTGGCCGAAATCACCAGCATCGAAACCCATGACCATTCCGGTCATATCGGACTGGGCTTCACCATCGTCGAGAGCAAAGCAGGCGCTGCCCTCACCGAAATATCGCCCGACGCTGCCATCTGCGATGCCTGCGCGGCGGAGATTTCCGACCCGTTCCTGCGGCGCTTCCGTTACCCCTTCACCAACTGCACCCATTGCGGCCCGCGGCTGAGCATTGTTCGCAGCGTGCCCTACGACCGCGCAACGACCACCATGGCGCCGTTTCCGCTCTGCGAGGCATGCGGCGCGGAATATCGCGACCCTGCCGACCGCCGCTTCCATGCCGAAGCGACGGCCTGCCATGTCTGCGGACCAAGAGCCCGGTTGATCCGTTTCGATGGCCGCGCTTTTTCCTTCGAGCAGCATTCGATGCTCGACGATGTTGATGCGGCTTTGAGCCTGATCCAGAAGGGAGAAGTCGTCGCCATAAAGGCACTCGGCGGATACCAGCTGGCCTGCGACGCGACCAGACCGGACGCGGTCGCGATGCTCCGCCAACGCAAGCGCCGCGATGCAAAGCCCTTCGCGCTGATGGCTCGCGACCTGGATGTGATCAGGCGCTACGCAACCGTTGGCGAAAACGAAGCTGTCGCGCTTACAAGCCGAGAGGCGCCGATCGTCCTGCTTGCCGCCGACGGGCCGGATAAGCTGCCGGATCAGATCGCGCCTGGCCTCAACACGCTGGGGTTCATGCTGCCGTCGACGCCTTTGCATCTGCTGATGCTCAAGCGCATGAGCCGGCCGGTGATCATGACCAGCGGCAATCTGTCCGACGAACCGCAAGTGATCGATGACGCCGAGGCTGCGAAAAAACTGTCTGCGATCGCACCCTATGCCCTGGTGCATAATCGCGACATCGCCAACCGGATCGACGATTCGGTGGTACGCCACATGGGCGGAAGGCTGCGCGCGCTGCGCCGCGCGCGCGGTTATGCTCCGGCTTCGATCGCACTGCCGGACGGCTTCGAACAGGCGCCGGAAATCCTCGCTTATGGCGCCGAGCTGAAATCGACCTTCTGTCTGATCAAGAACGGCCGTGCGGTGCTGTCGCAGCATCAGGGCGATCTCGAAGACGCGCTGACCTACGACGACTACCGCAAGAACCTGACCCTCTATAGCAGTCTCTTCGATCACCACCCAGTTGCCCTGACTGCCGACCGGCATCCCGAGTACCTGTCGGCAAAATTGGCACGTGCCACCGCTGCGAGTGAAAACCTTCCGCTGCTGGAGGTTCAGCACCATCACGCGCACGCTGCCGCATGTCTCGCCGAAAACAGACGCCCGCTTGCGGCCGCGCAGGTTCTGGCAATCGTTCTGGATGGGCTGGGCTACGGTTCAGACGGCGCGATCTGGGGCGGCGAGTTTCTGCTTGCGGATTATCGTCACTTCGAACGGCTCGGCACGTTCAAGCCGGTCGCAATGCCTGGCGGTGCGCAAGCGGTGCGCGAGCCGTGGCGCAACCTCTATGCGCATCTCATTGCCGAGATGGGTTGGCCGGCGTTCGCCATGAATTTTGAAGAACTGGACCTGTTTGCCGCGCTCTCCGCCAAACCGTTGGCGACGCTGGACGCCATGATCAAGGCATCGCTTAATTCGCCCAAGGCGTCTTCGTGCGGCCGGCTGTTCGATGCGGTCGCAGCCGCCCTCGGTCTCTGCTTCGACCGCCAGGCCTATGAAGGCGAGGCCGCTGCCCGGCTGGAAGCGATCGTCTCGGCGCAGGCGCTTGCCGAGGAGGGCGATCATCTCGCCTATCCCTTGCCTATCCCGAATCTAAAAAGGTCTGGCCTGCCTTATATCGAGCCGCTGGGCATGTGGAATGCCCTGCTTGGCGACCTCATCTTAGGGACGCCGGCCTCCATCATCGCCGCGCGCTTCCACAAAGGCCTGGCTAAATCGATTGCCGCCATGGCGCTGAAGCTGGCGCGCCGCGAGGATGAAGACGCCCCGCCGCGCTTCGACACGATCGCGCTGTCAGGGGGTTGCTTCCAGAACAAGGTGCTGTTCGAACAGGTCATCGGCCGGCTCGAGGCAATGGATTTCAACGTCCTGACGCACACCAACGTTCCCGCCAATGACGGTGGAGTCGCGTTTGGCCAGGCAGCGATCGCCGCCGCCCATCTCATCGAGGCCGGCAATGTCCGGCAGAAAGCGAGCTGATCATGTGCCTTGGCATCCCCGGAAAGATCCTCAAGATCGATGACCACGCAAAAAAGCTGGCGACGGTCGATGTCAGCGGCGTCAGGCGGCAGATCAACATCGCCTGCATCGTCAACGAACACCATTCGGTAGACGACTGCGTCGGGGATTGGGTGCTGGTCCATGTCGGTTTCGCTATGAGCCGCATTGATGAAGATCAAGCAGCCGAAACCCTGAAAATCCTCACCGAACTCGGCGAAGCGCAAGCCGAGATGGAGTCCATGCGGCTGTCGGCGGTCCATTAGGAGGACATGAAATGTCCAGCGAAAGCGAACTGAAAGGTCTCTATCCGTTCCTACACGGCAAGGCCCAGGACCCAGAAAAAATGAATGCCGCACTGCTGCATTCCGTCGCCGAGAAGGCGCGCGATACGCGCGAAACCAACGAGCGCTTCTTCGGCGATCAGGCTGCCACTCTTGTCGCCGCCGCGCATACGCTGGCCGAGGTTTACCGGAAACACGGTCAGTTGTTCTCCATGGGCAATGGCGGCTCGAGTTGCGATGCGTCCCATGTCGCGGTCGAGTTCGTCCATCCCGTGACGGCCGGCAGGCCGGCGCTGGCCGCCACCAATCTCGTCGCCGATCTGGCGATGATTTCAGCAGTCGGCAACGACCTCGGCTTTGACCATGTCTTCGTCCGGCAGCTGCTTGCTCATGCCCGCAAGGGCGATGCGCTGATCGGCATTTCGACCAGCGGCAATTCGCAGAACCTGGTCTCCGCCTTTGCCAAGGCCAAGGAGATGGGCGTTCATACGATCGGGCTAGCTGGCGGCGATGGCGGTCGCATGAAATCGTCAGGTACTGTCGATCATCTGCTGGTCGTGCCATCGACCTCGATCCACCGCATCCAGGAATGCCACGTCGCCGCCTATCACATCCTGTGGGACCTCGTGCACACGCTGCTCGCCGACGAACGCGGCTCCGCCGCCGGAAAAGGGAGCGTCCAATGAAATACACCGACGAGTTCCGCGACCGCGAGAAAGCGAAAGTCCTGATCAAGGAAATCGACAAGCTCGCCGCCACCATCGAGATCGCCAGGACGAGGCCGATCAACATCATGGAAGTCTGTGGCGGCCACACCCATTCGATCTTCCGCTACGGGCTGGAAGGCATGCTGCCAGACGCCGTCGAGTTGGTGCATGGACCGGGCTGCCCGGTCTGCGTGCTGCCGATGGGCCGGGTCGACGATTGCGTGTCGATAGCCGAGCGGCCCGAAGTCATCTTCACTACTTTCGGCGACGCCATGCGTGTGCCCGGCTCGAAGAAGAGCCTGCAGCAAGCCAAGGCCGATGGCGCGGATGTGCGCATGGTCTATTCGCCGATGGACGCATTGTCGCTGGCCAGGAAGAACCTGGACCGTGAAGTGGTGTTCTTCGGCCTCGGCTTCGAGACCACCATGCCTTCCACGGCGCTGACCGTGCTGCAGGCCGAAGCCGACGGCATCAAGAATTTTTCGGTATTCTGCAACCACATCACCATCGTGCCGACGATCAAGGCGATCTTGGACAGTCCCGATCTGCATCTGGACGGCTTCCTCGGACCGGGCCATGTGTCGATGGTCATCGGCACCGCGCCCTACGAGTTCATCGCCGACTTTTACAAGCGGCCGATGGTCGTCGCCGGCTTTGAACCGCTGGATGTGCTGCAATCGGTCTGGATGGTGCTGAAGCAGATCAAGGATGGCCGTGCCGAGATTGAAAACCAGTATGCCCGCATCGTGCCGGAAGCAGGCAACAATGCAGCCCTCGCTGCCGTCGGCAAGGTCTACGAGCTGCGCGAATTCTTCGAATGGCGGGGGCTGGGCTCGATCGATCATTCCGGCGTCAAGGTGCGCGACGATTACGCCAGTTTCGATGCCGAGCGAAAATTCGCGATCCCAGGTGTTAAAATTGCGGACCCGAAATCCTGCCAGTGCGGCGAAGTGCTGAAGGGCGTCATCAAGCCGTGGCAGTGCAAGGTGTTCGGCACCGCTTGCACCCCGGAAATGCCGCTCGGCGCCTTGATGGTCTCGTCCGAAGGCGCTTGCGCCGCCTATTACCAGTATGGCGGTGTCAAGAAGCATACCGCTGCCCGGCCCAACGCCCAGCCGGTGGCCGTGTCATGAACATGCGACCACCTCCACCCAAACGCGTGCTGGGGCGTGTCTTCATTCCGACAGTGACGCTCGCCCACGGTGGTGGCGGCAAGGCGATGAAGGATCTCATCGACGACGTCTTCATCAGTGCCTTCGCCGGTGCCGCTCCGGAAGTGCTGGAAGACCAGGCCCGCTTCGATCTGACGATGCTGGCAACGCATGGCGACCGGCTGGCCTTCACCACCGATTCTTTCGTGGTCGACCCGCTGTTCTTTCCGGGCGGCGACATCGGCAAGCTCGCGGTCTACGGCACGGTCAATGACCTCGCGGTCGGTGGCGCCAAGCCGCTCTATCTGTCCTGCGCCGTGGTCATCGAGGAAGGCATGAAGGTCGAGATGCTGCGCCGTATTGCGCTTTCGATGGCCGAGGCCGCGCACGAAGCCGGCGTCACCATCGTCACCGGCGACACTAAGGTCGTGCAGCGCGGCGCTTGCGACAAGATCTTCATCACCACCACCGGCATCGGCATCATCCGGCCGGGGCTTAATCTCGGCATCGACCTGGTGAAACCGGGCGATGCCATTCTGGTCAACGGACTGCTGGGCGACCACGGCGCGGCGATCCTATGCGCGCGCGGCGACATGGAACTCGAGACATCGATCGCAAGCGATTGCGCGGCCTTGCACGGGCTGATCGAGGTGCTGCTCACAGCTGCGCCCGGCACGCGCTGTATCAGAGACGCGACGCGGGGCGGGGTTGCCACTGTGCTCAACGAAATAGCCGAGGCCTCCGGCGTGTCGATCGAGATCGAGGAGGCCTTGACCCCGCTGCGCGACGAAGTGCGCGGTTTCTGCGAGATTCTTGGTCTCGACCCGCTTTACCTCGCCAATGAAGGCAAAATCGTCATCGCGGTGCCAGCCGAGGAAAGTGCCGCCGCACTTGCCGCGTTGTCCATGCATCCGCTGGGGCACGGCTCGTCGATCATTGGCCATGCCGGCCGCGGTGAAGCGGGCCGCGTCACCATGGAGACTGTCTTCGGCGGCCGGCGCATCGTCGACATGCTGGTCGGCGAACAACTGCCGCGGATTTGCTGAGCATGACCCGAAAAAGTAGATCCCGGTTTTTCGACAAGGTCATGCTCGAAACGAGGAATGACTGATGCACGAGCTCGGCATCACCCGCAATATCGTCTCGATCGTCGAGGAGGCGGCGAAAGGCCGCCGCGTCAAACGCGTGACGCTCGACATCGGGCAGTTTTCCGGGGTGATGCCCGACGCCGTCCTGTTCTGCTTCGACATCGTCGCCAAGGGTACGCTGCTCGACGGCGCACGGCTCGACATCCAGAAAATAGCTGGACGTGCGCGTTGTCGCACTTGCGGCGAGTCTTTCGAGCCGGCGACCCTCTACCAGGCTTGCGCCTGCGGTTCCCGCGCCATCGACCGGTTGGCGGGCGAGGAGCTGAAGATCCGGGAAATGGAAATTGAGGAGGCTGCCTGATGTGCGGAACCTGTGGCTGCGGCACCGAGACCGAAACCCGCATTCTCAACCTGCAGACCGGTGAGGAAACGGCTCTCGGCGACGAGCATCGTCATACCCATGCGCACGATGGCGACGTGACGCATCGGCACGGTCACGGTCATGACCACAGCCACGCGCATCCGCACGACCATGACGACGGTCATAGCCACGATCACGCGCATCCACACAGCCATGCCCATGACCATGCTCATGGCCATGAACACGGGCACGACCACGCGTCGGAGCATGCACACGAGCACCACCATCATCACGATCATCCCCACGACGACGCTGAGCTGCTCGGGCATGATCACGATCATTGGCATGACCATGATGACCCTGGTCGCGACCACGCGGACGGTCATCACCACCATGGCCACGGCCATGAACGGCACAGTCATGGCCCCACTACGGTGGTCGGACTCGAAGCGCAGATCCTGGCCAAGAATGATGCGCTCGCGGCTAGGAATCGCGGCTGGTTCGCCGGCCGTGAAATCCTGGCGCTGAACCTCGTCTCTTCGCCCGGCTCGGGCAAGACGACGCTGCTCGAACGCACCATCCGTGACCTAAAGGACAGGATACCGATCTCGGTCATCGAAGGCGATCAGGCGACAGCCAATGACGGCGAGCGCATCCGAGCTGCCGGTGCCGACGCCATCCAGGTCAACACCGGCGCCGGCTGCCATCTCGAAGCCGACATGGTGGCCAAGGGGCTTGCTGAACTCAGGCCGGCCTTCGGTTCCGTCGTCATGATCGAGAATGTCGGCAATCTTGTTTGCCCGGCAATGTTCGATCTCGGCGAGCACGCCAAGGTGGTCATCCTCTCGGTCACCGAGGGCGACGACAAACCGCTGAAATATCCGCATATGTTCCGGGCCGCCGAGATCATGGTCATCAACAAGATCGATCTCTTGCCGCATGTCGATTTCAACGTCGCGGTGGCGATCGCCAACGCGCGCCAGGTCAACCCCGAGATCGTCTCGCTCAGCTTGTCGGCAAGGACGGGAGAGGGGCTCGGTGGCTGGTACGACTGGCTTCACCACGAGGCGGCGGAAGCAAGGCTTTAAGGCGCAAGACTGCGCAGGAACAACTATGCCAAAGCGGCGTTGGATTTGGGAGGAAAAAGACATGAGGGAAGCATGCGCATCTGCGCCCCCGAAGCCCCCGCGAGCGCCTGAACGACGATTCCCGAATCCATTCGACGATCAACCGACGCGGCTCAAGACCAAGGTGGCGATAACCTATACCGCGCTCATCGGCGCTAATATCGCCGCCTGGATCTGGGCCTGGGTTGCCTTCGCCGACCGGCCCGCGCTGCTTGGGACCGCATTGCTCGCCTACATGTTCGGCCTTCGGCACGCTTTCGACGCCGACCACATCGCGGCCATTGACAATGTTGTGCGCAAGCTGATGCAGGAGGGCAAGAAGTCCTTTTCGGTCGGCTTCTTCTTTTCGCTCGGCCATTCAAGCATCGTCATCCTAGCCTCGATCGCGATCGCTGCGGCTGCAACGATGATGCAGGGCAGGCTGGAGGAATTTCGTGACATTGGCGGTGTGGTTGGCACCAGCGTGTCGGCGCTCTTCCTGTTGGCCATCGGCCTCGCCAATCTTTTCATCCTCAGGGCCATATGGGCGGCTTTCACCCGTGCACGCCACGGTCAAAAGATCGTCGACGAGGACCTTGATGCTTTGCTCGCCGGGCGTGGCTTCATCGCGCGCATTTTCCGCCCGCTGTTCGGCATCGTTTCGCGCTCATGGCACATGTACCCGATCGGCTTCCTGTTCGGCCTCGGCTTTGACACTGCGACCGAGATTGGCCTGCTCGGTATTTCAGCGACGCAAGCCGCGCAAGGAATGTCGTTTTGGACGGTTCTTATTTTTCCTGCACTGTTTACCGTCGGCATGTCGCTGATGGACACCACCGACAGCGTACTGATGACCGGCGCCTATGGCTGGGCCTATGTCAACCCGATCCGCAAGCTGTGGTACAATCTCACAATCACTGCGGCTTCGGTTGCCGTCGCCGTCTTCATTGGCGGTCTCGAAGCGCTTGGCCTAATCGCCGACAAGCTTGGACTGCGGGGTGGATTCTGGGTCTTTGTCGGCGAGATGAACGACAACCTCGCAAATTTCGGATACGCCGTCGTCGGCATCTTCATTGTGAGCTGGCTAGCCTCGGTAATTGTCTACCGGGCGAAGGGTTACGACAGGATGAGGCTGGAAAACACATAGGCCGCCGAAATGGGCGCCGACGGACGTCCCAATATGTCTAACTTAGCTCTGTTCACGGTATGGTCCCCGCAGGTTTGAGCGTTCAGAAGTCACTTTCTTTCTTGCCATCATTCGTCAGGCTGCTGCCGCCATCGTCAGAGCGATGAACATGATCCGGGTAAGGCTGCCCGGAAAGCCGACTTGGTTGGCCAAAATCGCTTCGCGTTGATCAGCGCTCGCCAGTGGGATCGCCGTTCGATTTGAGTGTGGTCGCACATGGCTACTGGCCAAAATGGCTTCCGGAACGCGTGTCCCTAACATGGCCACGACCTTAAATGGCGACTGGAACTGACGGAGTGTCCGCGCTTGAACCGATCGATCGCACCATCTGCTCTTCTCTGCGAGTTCACTGCATTTCACTGCATGAGCTCAGCATGATTGCGATTTTTCGCGCCGATGTATGGCGACCCCGGCGGTAATCTCTGAAGTTTAATCAGAACAGACCGCTCCTAACTCTGCCGGTTTGGAAGGCTCACTTGAACTGCTCCCACATCGAGACCTTCGGAGCCACATAATAGGTTTCGGCGCCGGCCACCTCGAACTCGGCCAACCTCATCAACTGATGAGCTGCACTGTCGACATTGAAGCGCCAGAACGGTCGCTCCAGTTCTGGAATGGATTGTGTTGGCGAGGCACGATTGAGTCGCTGCAGCAAGTGCCCCAGCTTGAATTGGAGGATTACCACGCGGCCCTTGTCCTTGAAGCCGACGTCGAAGCCGATCTCCTTCTCATGAAGCAGGTTGGGAAGAAAGGGTGTCGGCGACAGGCCGACGCTGTTGAGCAACGCATAAGCGTGTTGATCGTGAGCATCGGTTGGTCGCCGCCGAAGGCGCGATCGACAAGGGCTGCCCCATCGTCCGGCAGGCCGGTCCGCTGCCGAATCTTGTCGGCGACGCTCTTCACGGCCTCGAGAACGGCATGGAAATAATTGTCCGAAAGCAACTCTTCTCGGCAAAAGCGCAGGACATCGGGGTGAACGCCGCGGCTTGTCAGATCGGCCCTCAACTCGAGCGCACGGCGCGTCGCTTGCGAAAGCGTCTCGGCCGCGTCGACGGCGTCCAGTGCGCCGGAAGCGCCGACGGCCAACCCGGCGAACGCCAAGGCGCGGTTGAGGTTAAGCCGCATAGGTTCGAAGCGTTCCGGTTCACGGGCGAAGCGCTCCGGCTTCATCGCCTTGCGGATGAAGGCAACGATGTGGGTGCGCGCCCGACGATTGTTCTGTTCATTGGCGAACGCGTTATACAATCTGTGACGCTTGGTCATTTGCGGATCGGTATCAACGATCTTGACCGTCGTCAGGCTGTATAGGCAGTGATCAATGTCATGTTGGCAGTCTGATTGCTCGAGAGGTCGTGCTCCCGGCAAGGTCTAAGCCTCGCGCTTTACGAAGTTATCTAACTTGACGGACTATCACGTCGTCCGCGGGAAAGCGGATTGGGCGCATCTATAAATGAATGCCTATGCAAGCCCCCTCACCGATACGTTTATCGCCGTCAATGCCGAGATCAGTCCGGCGTGCCGCACGAGGCCTACTGCCGCATTTGATCGCAATTTGGGCTTCACGGCGCGATCGTAAACTGCGAGACACTCGGCCGACGTCAGACGAGAAGAATAGAGCACGCCGTCGACAGCGAAGCGATCATAGAGCGCCTTGCTAAGTCGACGGCCGGCGGCCTGGTGCTTGGCACGGGCGGCGTTGGTCGTCACACCGAGCTTTACCAGACCCGTCGTTCGCAGGTCTATGACCGTGAGCGGCTCTATGGCCGATACTTCCGACACGACCCAGTCCTCGACCTCCGTAATGTCGAGAACGCGCTTGGTTCTCCCTTCGAATCTATCGCGGACCACGGTTTCAGCGATAGCTGTGGTGAGATTGCGTGCGAGATAGATCAACTGGAACGAGTTGTCGGGCGCAGCGAAGCGCGTCTGCCCGAACCCCATGCCGAGCGGCGTGGCGGCATGGGATTTGGGCATGACGCGCAAATAGGCTTTGGGCCAAAAGGGAAGCGCAAGGTCCGCAACGACTTTGGGATCCAGCTTCACGGTCAGGCGAAATCACGTGCGGCTGCAGCGAGAACTTCGGGAACATGCCCCTGCTTCAGCCGGTCGAGCGGCGTCCCCCCGATGCTGGGCTTGGGCTGAATCAGCCAATGCCATGCAACACGGGGATTGCTGATAATCCGCGTGACTTCGGACATTCCCTCGACTGGCCGGCCGTCGACGAACTGGGCCAGGGGGAAGACATGCTTTCGCTCTCCCTTGAGCAGTCCGATGACCGCGCCGCGCTTGTGCCAGTCGTGCAATGTCGACCGGCGCGTGCCAAAGGACTTCTCGATCTCGCTTGGCCCAGCGACTGGTCCCGCCCAATCTTCGAGGCGAACCGGCGTCGTATATGCGAAAAGCCGCCGCCGACCCTCTTCGATATCCACCACCTCGCCGCGGCCAGCGCCTTGGCTAACCTCGACGGGCAACTTGACGTCGAACTGAATCAGCCCCTGATCGTCATGGCCGGCAAGATCCGCTGCGACAGTGCCCATCGCCTCGACCAGCTTCTTCCGATGGGCGAGAATTTGGCGCTGCTGTTGGTCCGAAAGCCGAACAGTGGCCGCGGTGACCGCGGCCACGACCCTGCTCTTGCCTTTTAGCACCGACCTGGAAATTCCCGGATTATGCCGTGCCAGCACGTCGAGAATGTCGGCAACCGCAGCGCTGCTCACATTCACCTGCTTGGCGGCCTCGGATTTCCGAACTGTTGCGACCATGATCGCCTCCATTGCGTATGTCGCATATATAGTCCGGATTGTCCGGATTGTCTAGATTGCGCGCTGCCCCAGATTCATACATCCCCTGTCGGCGCCGCCAAGACAATAATCGGGAGACAGATAGCTGAGCGATACCGGCGCTGCAATTAATACGGATGACGAGCGCTACAAGTCCATCGTCCGCAAGCATGTGGTCCTGCCGATCGTCGGCCGCCGCATCCCGATTGTCGCCGATCAGTATCGGGATCCGACGGCCGGTACGGGTGCAGTGAAGATGACCCCAGCGCATGGTTCAACGACTTCGGGGCCGGCAAGCGGTGGGGCCTGTGTGTCGTCAACATCCTGACGCCTGATGCGCATCACCATCAAGGACGCGGTCATCTTCCCAGGCGGGCGATGAAATTCCCGGTGCGGTTGGTGTTCGCAAGTTGCGTTTCGGCGCCAGGGGAAAGGGCTAACGCGGTGGAGCCCGCGTGATTTACTACTGGTACAGCGAGGAGGCGCCAATCTATGCGCTTCTGGCGTATGAAAAGAACGAGAAAACCGACGTGAAGCCGGAAGAGGCCAAGCCGTAGCCGCGTTCGCGAAAGCGATCAAGGCAGTGAACAAGAGCAAGAGATGAGCGAAATGACGAAGTTTGGAGCGGACCTGATCCAGACGATGTCCGACGCGCAGGCTCACTCAGGGCAAGGACGTTCCGTGAATGCAGTCCATGCGGTTGATGTCGGCACAGTTTCCTCTGGCTGATCAAATGTCTGCACTCATTTGGGAATGGCCGCTTGGCGCAAAAGTATTCCCCACTGAGCCGACTTTCCGAATTGGCTTAACTTCCAAATTTGTGGCTTTGCCTGCATTGCGGATCGCGGAGTTCCGACCACTCGCCCAAGGACATGCCATGGCCTTTCGTCTCTTTGTTCCGATCCTTGCCGGTGCAACGCTGCACGAGCGGCTGCTCGCCTGCATCGGGGCCATGATCGGCATCGCATTGACCGGCGTGATCAGTGCGCTGGCGAACGGGTCTGGCCCACATGTCGCACTGCTGGTTGCTCCAATGGGAGCATCGGCCGTGCTGCTCTTTGCCGTGCCTTCAAGCCCGCTGGCGCAACCTTGGTCGATTATCGGCGGCAATACGATTTCGGCGCTGGTCGGGGTGATCGTGGCGCATTTCGTGCATGAACCAGTCCTTGCCACCGGCATTGCGGTGGCGCTGGCCATCGCCGCCATGTCGTTCACGCGCTGCCTGCATCCGCCGGGCGGCGCCGCCGCCTTGACCGCAGTGTTCGGCGGACCGGCCGTCTTCAGCTCCGGCTTGCTGTTTCCCTTCGTTCCGGTAGCACTGAACTCGATCGTGCTGGTCGCACTCGGCTACGGCATCCACAAACTGTCGCGGCGCAACTATCCGCATGTGGCGGCCGCCGCCCT
Source organism: Mesorhizobium sp. M1396 (assembly GCF_040317725.1). Lineage (NCBI taxonomy): Bacteria > Pseudomonadati > Pseudomonadota > Alphaproteobacteria > Hyphomicrobiales > Phyllobacteriaceae > Mesorhizobium > Mesorhizobium sp. M1396. The sequence goes on from NZ_JAMYLA010000040.1 coordinate 28,468, forward strand.
CAAAAGCACGCATGGAACCATCGATCCGCCGGCGCGGCAGCGGGTCGGCTTCCGGCCCGAGGATATCGATGCCGCGCTCGGCGCTCTCGAGGAAACCTTCGACATCGACCGCAACGATCTCGAGCGGCTGCTGCGGCAGGTCGAGTTGCAGGCTATGGTGCGCTCCCACCGGACCTTGCTGTGCAAGGACATCATGTCGCGCGATGTGATTTCGGTCGATGAACATGCGCCTGCCGACCAGGCGCGTCATTTGCTGCTCGATCACAACATCCGGACGCTGCCGGTGACCGACACCGAAGGCGGGCTGGTCGGTGTAGTTGGCCTGCGCGAGCTGACGAAGGCGACCGACAGGGTGAGGGCTGTGATGTCGAAGGCTGGCACCGCCTCTCCGGACACGCCGGCGATGAGCCTGCTGCCGGTGCTCACCGACGGCCGCAGCCATGCCGTGGTCATCGTCGATGCCGAGCGACGCATTCTTGGGCTGATCACCCAGACCGACCTGCTGGCGGCGGCAGCGCGCGCGCACATGGCCGACACAACGCTGGCAGCGGCATAAAATAGTGATCCGGATTTGCTCAATCCGGGAACTCGATCGGGCGCCAGTGAATATAGGGATAGCGGCATTAAGTGCGGCCTTCCGCCTAAGACGTTTCCTTTTATGAGTAGATCGACCTTCTGAAACGCGACCGCGCTTTCAACCGCGACCAAGAGCCTCTCAGCCGTTGACGTGCATCGCCTGCGGTTCGTTGCAGCGGGCGCCTGGCCTTGGCCTCTCGGTTGAGGGATACAGGCAACCTTTGTCGCTCTATAGCGACGCACACCGGGAGCGCGCAGATGTGAAGTCGATCGCATTGGCCAAGCTGGAGGCCAGCGACCGGAAGACTGAGGAACTCTCGGGCCTGCGGAAGATACTGCGCAAATTACTGACGGCTTCGCCAGCTCCGGCGACCGCTACGATGATGTACACGAAAAGCCTGTCGCGCTGACGATGGGCGAGAGGAACGGAGATATCCCTCTGAAGACCTAGATGTCGACAGCGGCGTCAACGTCACGATGGGCCTTCCATTCGTGCGGACGTCGCTGGGCCATGGAACGGCTCCGACCGGTTAATCGTGACGCTCTTCGTCAATCCGAAGCAGTTCAACAGCCAGGCCGAGCTCGCCGCATATCCGCGCATCGAGGACGAGGGCGCCGCCTGCCACCACTGTTGCCGTGAACGACATCAGCGAAGGACTGTGCGGCGCGTTCCGTCCGAGATTGGAACAGCTCTTGTTCCGCCCCGATTTATCCCGGTTTCAATAAGCATGCTGGCCGCAGGCAATTTATTGCGTGTCTCTGTTCCGGGGGTCCCTAAGATGGGGGCGAACCATCAGGGAACGCCGTGATACCTCTTGAGCTCAAGGTCACCGCCGCGCGCAGCCATCTCTGCGTTACATGGGATGACGGTGCGGTCTCGCTCATCCCGGCGTCCATGTTGCGAGCGCGCAGCCGGGCGGCGCAGCAGGTCCGGGCAGACATCGAGGGCGACGAACATTCGTTCGAGACTGTCACCGTGACGAGCGCAGAGGCGATCGGTTCATATGCCATACGTCTGGTTTTCTCCGACGGTCACGACCGGGGCATCTATCCCTGGAGCTATTTGCGCGAAATCGCCGATTCTGAGGCGTGAGGAACGAGAATGGATAATTTTGTCGAAGGGCTGTCGGAAGTCACCTGCGATGTGCTGGTGATCGGCGGCGGCACGGCCGGACCGATGGCGGCGCTCAAGGCGAAGCAGAAAAATCCCGCTCTGAATGTCGTCCTGCTCGAAAAGGCCAATGTGAAGCGTTCCGGAGCTATCTGCATGGGCATGGACGGGCTGAACAACGCCGTCGTCCCGGGATATGCGACGCCCGAGCAATACACCAAGGAGATCACCATCGCCAATGACGGCATAGTCGATCAGGCGCCGGTCTTCAAATATGCCTCGCGCTGCTATGACATCATCCAGGAACTCGATCGTTTCGGTATCCGTTTCCAGATGAACGCCAATGGCGATTTCGACCTGAAGAAGGTCCACCATCTCGGAACCTATGTGCTGCCGATGCCGAATGGCGATACCGTCAAGAAGGCGCTCTACCGGCAGATCAAGCGCGAAAGGATATTGGTCTCCAACCGCTTCATGGCAACGCGCCTGTTGACCGCCAGCGACGGCAGGATCGCGGGCGCCATTGCTGTGAACACGCGCACGGCTGAATTCCTCGTGCTGCGCGCCAAGACCGTGATCCTGTGCATGGGCGCGGCGGGCCGGCTCGGATTGCCGCATTCCGGCTATCTCTTCGGAACCTATGAGAATCCGACCAATTCCGGTGACGGTTATGCCATGGCCTATCATGCGGGTGCCGCGCTCGCGAATCTCGAATGCTATCAGATCAATCCGCTGATCAAGGACTATAACGGCCCGGCTTGCGCTTACGTTGCCGGTCCGTTCGGAGCCTATACCGCCAACAGTGAAGGCAATCGCTTTATCGAAAGCGACTACTGGTCGGGACAGATGATGCAGGAATTCTACAACGAACTACAGTCGGGCAAGGGGCCGGTGTTCCTGAAGCTCAACCACCTTCATGCCGACACGGTCGGCGAGATCGAAGAGATCCTGCACAAGGTCGAGCGCCCGTCGCGCGGCCGGTTCCATCAGGCACGGGGCACCGATTACCGCGAAAAGATGATCGAAATGCACATCTCCGAAATCGGCTTCTGTTCGGGTCACAGCGCGTCGGGCGTTTTCGTCGATGAATTCGCCCGGACCACGGTCCCGGGCCTCTACGCCGCGGGCGACATGGCGAGCGTTCCCCACAACTATATGCTCGGCGCCTTCACCAACGGAGCTGTCGCCGGCGAGCACGCTGCCGAAGTCGCGCTGGAAACCGACCTTGCGGATTTCGACAGCGAGTTTGTCCGGGCGGAGCGCGAGCGGGTGTTGGCACCGACGCGGCGCGAGGATGGCATCCCGCCCAACCAGCTGGAATACAAGGCCCGGCGGCTGGTCAACGACTATCTGCAGCCGCCCAAGGTGACGGCCAGGATGCAGATCGGCCAGGCGCGGCTCGCGGAGATCAGGGATGATCTCGAAAACGCCCTTGTCGCACGCGACGCACATGAACTGATGCGTTCGCTCGAAGTGTCGTCCATTCTCGACTGCGCCGACATGGCGGCCCACGCCTCGCTCTTCCGGACGGAGAGCCGCTGGGGGCTCTATCACAACCGTGTCGATTATCCCCAAAAGGATGACGACAACTGGTTCTGCCATACGCTTCTGCGCAAGGTCGGCGGCCGCTCGGTTTCTGAGAAGCGGCCAATCCAACCCTACATCGTTCCGATCGAGAACGAGGAGCGGACGGCCTATGACCGTCTGCGCGTTTCCAATCAAGCCTGACGAGGAAGCCATGCCGCTTGCGCTTTCACCCACAACCGTTCCCGTCGTCGTGGACGAGGCGAAATGCATCGCCGACAAGGGCTGCACGGTCTGCGTCGATGTCTGCCCGCTGGATGTCCTGCGCATCAGCAATCTCACCGGCAAAGCCTATATGAAATTCGACGAGTGCTGGTACTGCATGCCGTGCGAGCAGGATTGTCCGACCGGCGCTGTAACCGTCAACATCCCCTATCTGTTGCGCTGACATGACTGCATTCGATCCCTTCGAAGATTTTGGCGACATCGAGGAAATCGGCGAGCGTCTGAACGATGCAGACGCGGCCGTGCGACGGCTTGCCGTGATCGACCTTGCCGAGACCGCGAGCGCGGATGTGCTGCCGCATCTCCTGACTGCCGTTGCCGACCCCGACGCGACCGTGCGGTTGCAGCTGGCGATTGCACTGTCCGAGTTCGACAGCGTTGAGGCGGCTGCGGGCCTTGCCCGTCTTGCGACGGATCAGGATTTGACGGTGGCCCAGGCGGCAGCCGATAGCCTTGCTGAGCTGAAGGATCCGGCGGTCGCTGTATCCATTCTGCCGCTCGTCAGTCATGGGCGCGCCTTCGTCCGGGCTGCCGGTTTTCGCGGGCTGAAAGCGTTGCGTTCGCGTGGGGCACTCGGCCCCGCTCTGGCGGCGATGCGGGATGAGGATGCCAATGTGCGCGCACAGGCGCTCGGCGTCGTTGCCTATCTCAAGCTGGAAGAGACCTTGCCGTCCCTCATCGCCGCAACGCGCGATGCCGATGCCACCGTTCGGTCCGTTGCGGTCAACGCCTTGTCCTTCACGAGCCAGCCCGCCGCAGCGGCCGCCGTGACGGCTGCCCTCGACGACGAGAACTGGCAGGTACGGGCTGCGGCGGCCGAATCCCTCGGCCGTATCGGGCAGACCTCGGCCGTCGACGGACTGAGCGCCGGCCTTTCCGACGAATACTGGCAGGTTCGGCAAAAATGCCTGAATGCGCTTGGCAAGCTCAAGGCGCAATCGGCGGTACGGCTGATTTCCGTGCTGTTGACGAGCGACATGGCCTCACTGCGTAAGGAGTCTGCGGCGGCGCTCGGTGAAATCGCCGATCCATCGTCGCGGGATGCTCTCATGGCGCATATCGGCGACGCCGATCCGGACGTACGCAAGACCGTTCGCTGGGCGCTAACCCGGCTCGGTTAGTGGAAGCCGAAACGCGGCCTCACCCGGCCGCGCGCTTCGAAACCATTTCCTTCAGCGCGTGCGGGCGTTCGATGCGGATATGGCGCGGCGTCACCGTTACCAGCCCTTCCTTTTGGAAGCGCTTCATCATCATCGTCACCCATTGGCGTGTGGAACCGACCATGGCCGCAATCTGGTCATGCGTCACCTTGGCATTGATGACGATTGCCCGTCCGTCGCGCACGCCATGAAGGGTACCGAGGTTCATCAGGAACTGCGCCAGACGTTCGATCACCGAACGCGTGCCGAGCATCTGAGCCATCGCCGAATAGCATCTGCCCTTCGCTGCAAGCCCCTGCAGAAGACAGAGCGCGAAATTCGGAAGCTCGACGACGAGCTTCTTCAACGCATTGGCCGGTATGAACAGCATCCGGCATTCACTCAGTGCTTCTCCGGACCAGATATGGATTCCACCGCCGGTCATTTCGGGGCCGCCAATGAAATGCCCCGCTGTCCAGTAGGCGAGGGTGATTTCGCGTCCTGACGGTGCCGTATAGAAGACGTGAACCTTGCCGCTTTCGATGATGAAAATGCCACCGTGCGTATCGCCTTGGGTGAAGATCGCCTGACCGGTCGCAAAAGCAAGACGTCGGCTATGCGTCCTCAGTTTCGCCCACTCGTCTGATGTCAGTGTATCGAGAAAATGCGCGCCGTCGTCGAGCCCTTCCACGCTTTCGCTGAGAAAGAGCGCCCGATCGCCGGGAAGTACGTCCTGCTCGGGCAGTTCGAGCACCGGCTCATGTTTCTTACGCTCAGCTTCCAAATCGGTCGAAAGCATTTCGAGGCTCATATCCGGCTCCTTGCACGTCGTGAAAACGCGTAAAAAGTATATAAATTCTATAGACAAAAAAGGAATATAATTGCGCCGTCCATGCCTGACGTAGATGATTCTTGTGCCCCAATTTCGAACGGCGCATCTAACCACTGGTTTTAGAACGACGATTTTAACTCGTGCGAAAACCGGCCGGATGCCCGCGCATCCAAGACCGGCTCCGAAATCGTGCAAGTAATTGCTTATGCCTTCAGCCGATCGGCACCTAAATTTGCGGGACAGCGGTTGGCAATCGCCACTGCGTCGGCAAATCCAGCCGCTGAATGCCGGCATCAAATCACGAGGTAGGAACCATGAATTTTCGCACACATTTGGCTGCCCTTGCCCTTGCCCTTGTGGCGGCCGGCTTTGCTTCTTCCGCGGATGCCGAAACCATCCGCGTGGCGATTGGGACGCAGGACACCACCATCAATACCGCCACGGGCGGATTGCTGATCCGTGAGTTGAAGCTGCTCGACAAATACCTGCCGCACGACGGCAAGTATAAAGACGTCACCTATGATATTCAGTGGAAGAACTTCACGAGCGGCGCGCCGATCACCAATGAGCAGATCGCCGGAAAGCTTGATTTCGGCGTGATGGCGGATTTCCCCGGCTCGTTCAACGGCCTCGCCCATATCAAGGCAGGAAGAAAGAGCCTGTTCATCACCGTGCTGTCCGGCAGCGTGAACGGCAGCGGCAATGGCATTGTCGTGCCGACCGCTTCGCCCATCCAGTCGCTCTCGGAGCTCAAGGGCAAGACCATCTCCGTCCCATTCGCATCGACCTCACACGGCATGCTGCTGCGTGCCGTCAAGGCACAGGGCTGGGACGCCGAAAGCGACGTGAAGATCATCACCCAGGCGCCTGAAGTTGCCGGCGCGGCCCTCCAGGCAAACCAGATCGAGGCGCATGCCGATTTTGTCCCCTTTGCCGAACTCTTCCCCTGGCGCGGCTTCGCCCGCAAGATCTATGACGGATCGCAGGCAAAGACGCCCACTTTCCACGGTGCCCTGGTCGATGGCAACTATGCCGAAAAATATCCCGAGATCGTTGTTGCCTATCTTCGCGCCGCAATCGAGGCCAATCAGTTGATCGCCAAGGAGCCGGAGAAATACAGTGAGCTGATCGCCAGGGTGACGGGCGTCGAAGCCGAGGTCGAATACCTGTTCCATGGACCGCTCGGGCTTCAGACCCGGGATCTCACCTGGAAGCCGGAATACCGCCAGGCTGTCGCCACTGCGATCGACACCTTGAGGCTCCTGAAAAAGACCGACCAGTCGCTCGACGTGAACAGCTTTGTCGATGACCGGTTCATAAAGGCCGCATTCAAGGCGTCTGGGCTCGACTATGATGCCTCGCTCACGAACTATGCCCAACTGCCTTTGAACGCCAAGGATGCTGCCACCGGTGAGGCGATCAGCGATCCCAAGCGCGTTGCTGAGATCTGGGTCCAGGGTGAGCCGCTCGTCCGACACTATGCGTCGCCGCAGAACGCATTCAAGGCGCTCAAGGCCATTGAAGGCGAGGGGAAACCGGTCCGGGTTTTTTATGCGCAGGACCGTGAAAGCGGCATCAAGCTGCTCGGCAATCAGGCCTGGTTCGTGCGTGCCGACGGCGGTGAAGTCAGCGCCTTCCTGCTAAAGGAAAACGCCGAGAAATGGGCCAGGGATCATGGTGGCAAGGTGCTGGATTTCGCTGCCGCCAAGGCCTCGATCATAGCCAGCAACTGAGGCTGGCCATGACGCGTTTCCACCTTGGGCGCTGGTTGCGCCGGGCCGGATCCCTCGCCATCTGCCTCATTCTCTGGCAGATGGCATCGAGCCTCAGACTGAATCTCGGCATTGTCACGTTCGAGAATGTGCCATTGCCCGTGGATGTCGGGTCGGCAGCATTGGATTTCCTGCGCTCGCCCAAGTTCTTTGCCCATATTTCGAGCAGCCTGGAAAGGGTTCTGGCGGGCTATGGCATCGCCGCCGTGATCGGTATCGGCCTCGGCCTCGTCATCGGTCGCTCGCGGTGGCTCGGAGATTTCCTGCAAGCTCCGCTCGAGCTCCTGCGGCCGATCCCGGCCGTCGCCTGGATTCCGCTTGCGGTTCTGATGTTTCCGTCGTCGGAACTCTCGATGATTTTCATCACCTTCACGGGCGCGTTGTTTCCGATCCTGCTCAACACCGTCCATGGCGTGGAAAGCGTCGATCCAAGGTTGATCGCCTCCGCGCGCAGCCTTGGGAGCACCCGGACGGCGATGCTGTTGGAAGTCATTATTCCAGGCGCCGCGCCGAACATCGTCACGGGCCTGGTCATCGGCATGGGCACGTCCTGGTTTTGTCTCGTCACCGCCGAGATGATCGCCGGCCAGTTCGGTATCGGTTACTACACCTGGGAATCCTACACGCTGCAAAACTATCCTGAAATCATCGTCGGCATGATCCTGATCGGGCTGTTCGGCATGGGAAGCAGCGCCCTCTTGCGAGCGGCAGGGGCGGCACTTCTTCCATGGTACACGAAGGACAGCAAATGACGACCCATCAGCGCAGCTTTCGCGCGGCAACCGGCCGTATCGAGGCCAATCATGTTTCGATCCGGCTCGGTCGCGGCAGCAGTGCGTTCGAAGCCGTCACTGATGCGAGCTTCGAAGTCTCTCCCGGCGAATTCGTCTGTCTTCTGGGGCCATCCGGCTGCGGGAAGTCGACCCTGCTCGGCGCCTTGGCGGGACACATCAAGCCAGCTGCCGGCGTCCTTTCGGTCGATGGAGAGCCCGTAAAAGACCCCCATCCGGAACGCGGCATCGTTTTCCAGCACCACACGCTCTTTCCGTGGAAGAATGCGCGCGACAACGTCGCTTTCGGCCTCAAGATGCGCGGCGTCAAGCGCGGGCAACGGCGTCTCGAGGCGGAGAAAATGCTCGATCTCGTCGGTCTGAACGGCTTTGCTGGGCGCTATCCAAGCCAGCTGTCCGGCGGCATGCAGCAACGCGTCGAGATCGCGCGTGTTCTCGTCAATCAGCCACGGCTGCTGCTGATGGACGAGCCCTTCGGGGCGCTCGATGCCCTGACACGGCTTCGAATGCAGGAATTGCTGCTCGATATCTGGGAGCAATTCCGCAAGACGATCCTATTCGTCACCCATGATATCGACGAAGCTCTGCTGCTCGCCGACCGGATCATCGTCATGCAGGCCCAGCCCGGCCGGATCCACGAGGAAATCACCGTGCCTTTCGAGAGGCCGCGCATGACCGAGATCATCGCCTCGGGCGAGTTCATGCGCCTGAAACAGCATTGCCTGCATCTGCTTCACAGTGACAGACGAGCGGATACTTTGCCCCGGCTTTCTCCCTTGGGCTTGTGAGTGAGTGTCGAGGCAGTCTTGACAGTCGCCATCCGGGCGAACCTCAACGGTTCATGAACTCGGGAATCTGTGGGCTCCGTATCCGTCCTTAAAATTGGCCAAGATTACAGCTTGGGCCGATAGGCCAATACCTGTCGTAGGATGAGGAATGTCGAAGCCTTTGCTTGCGCGGCCTGACATCATAAGAAGTCGGCCGAGAATGCGATGTACTCCTGTCCGACCGAGATCTATGCGGTCGTCTGGAAGGATCCGCACAAGGGCAGTTGCCGGCTAGGGCTGCGATAGCCCGGAGGTCAACGAGGCTGAGGCGCTGCTTGAAGCCATGTCGACGGTCAGGCACTGCGGCGAGCGAGTTCGGCGTCAGCATCGTTTCCAGTCCGCGCCACGCCAAGCCAGGACAAAACCTCGTCGCGAAGCCGAATGAAATTCGGATCGGAGCGGTCGCGAGACACGGCCTCGGTCACGGGCAGAATCGTGGCGATCCGCCCAGGGTGGGGATGCATGATGACGATCCGATCTCCGAGATAGACCGCTTCATCGACGTCGTGCGTGACGAGCACGGCGGTCGTGCCCTCGTGCCGGACGATCCGCTGAAGCTCGTCCTGCAAGCGCAGCCGGGTCAGCGCGTCAAGGGCCCCCAGCGGCTCGTCAAGCAGCAGAAAGCGCGGCTTCGTCACGAGCGCACGGGCGATTGCCACACGCTGTGCCATTCCGCCCGACAATTGGGCAGGATAGGCTTTGGCGAATTGATCGAGGCCGACGAGATGCAGATGATCGCGAACGAGTTCGCCTCTCTCGGCAGCGCCCAACCGGCTTTGGCGCAGCGCGGCCGCGACATTGGCCTCGACATTGAGCCAGGGCAATAGCCTATGCTCCTGGAAAACGATCGAGCGGTCGAGACCCGGCCGTTCCACCCTCTGTCCATCGACCCGGATGTCGCCGTCGTAATCAGTGTCGAGGCCAAGCACGAGCCGCAGCAAGGTGGACTTGCCGCAACCCGAGGCTCCCACGATGCTGACGAACTCCCCTTTGTCGACGGCAAGATGGATATGGGACAGCGCCTGAACCTGACGGCCGGCGACACTGAACCTCTTGCTGACGTCGGCAATCTCCAATGCGTGGCTTTGGCCACGTCCCCGTTCGGAAATGGCGACAGGGCGGCTCATGGGATCCTCCAGCGCAGAAGACGACGCTCCAGGGAGCCGGCGATGACATTGAAGACCACGCCGACGCCACCGAGGAGGAGAACGCACAGCAGCAATAGATCCATGTGGAACAGGTGCTGGCCCTCGTTCATGCGCCCGCCGATACCTGGTGCGATGTTGAGCAAAAGCTCGGCCCCCACCGTCGCGGTCCAGGCGTAGATCAGCGCGGCATGAAGGCCGGTGAAGATTTGCGGCAACGCACCCGGAAGGGCGATGATCCGGGCGAAATCGAACCAGCTGAAGGTCAGCACGTCGGCAAGCTCGCGATAGCTGCGTGGGATGCCGGACACGCCCTGCCAGGTGTTGATCAAGGTCGGCTGGAACGCCGCGAGCGCGATGAAGACGATCTTGCCGGCCTCACCTCCGCCGAACCACATCGAGATCAGGGGAACCCAAGCGAAGAGGGCGATCTGGCGATGTACCAGCAGCACCGGCCCGAGCAGGCGTTCGATGAGGCGGGAAAATCCGATCGCCAGACCAAGCGCGATTCCGGCCACGCTTCCACACACGAAACCGATCAGGTCACGCTCCAGGCTCGCCAGAAGATTGAACCCCAGGCCACCGCGGCTGAACTCTGCCACGCCGCGGGCCACCACCTCCTCCAGTGACGGTAGAAACCGCGGGTCAGCAGCGCCGGCACGGGCGAGCAACTCCCAAATCACAAGCAGCGCGATTGGTACCGCAAGCGGCCGCAAATGTCGGCCGATGAAGCGGAGGGGCGGCGGTGCGATGTGCGACAGCCGCTCCCGACCCGCAATCGCGATCAGGCTCATTGTGGGGTCTCCGGACGCCAACGTTGCAGATGGTTTTCGGCAAGCGTGAGCAGGCCATGGATCACCAATCCGATCAGGCCGACCACGATCATGGCCGAAAGAACGAGTTCCAATTGAAAGAGCTGGCGGCCATAGGCCATCAGGTATCCGAGCCCTTCGAACGATGCGATGAGTTCAACCGCAACCAAGGTTTGCCAGCCGTTGGCAAGGCCTTCTCGCAGCCCTGTAAAGATCGACGGGACGGCGGAGGGCAGCACGATCATCGTGAGTTTCGACCAGCGGCTGAACGAAAGGACACGGCTAAGCTCCACATAAGCCTCCGGAACGTCGCGCACGCCCTGAGATGTGTTCAGTACCACTGGAATGAAAGCTGACCATCCGATGACGATGATCTTCAAGCCTTCGTCAATGCCGACGATGAGAATGACGATCGGCATCCAGCCGAGGGTTGGGACCTGGCTGAGGGTCAGGAACAGCGGGTCGACGAATTCGCGAAGGGTCTTCGACAGGCCAACCGCCGTGCCGAAGACGAGGCCCGCCAGCGCACCGGCAGCAAATCCCTCCGCAACGCGCTCAAGGCTCGTCACCGTGCTGGAAAGCAGCGAGCCGTCCTGGAGGCCTTCCAACAAAGTGTCGAACACGATCCACGGAGGCGGCAGGATCTGCTCTGGCAATTGGTCGAGCAGAGCGGCGACGGTCCAAGCCGTCAGAAGCCCTAGCGGCACTACGAGGCCGAGAGCCAGGACGCCAGCGGCCGGGAGAATGCGCCGGCGAGTGGGGGCAGCACTGGTGCTGTCCTCATGCCCGGTCTGGACCGCGGCTTGGCCGCCGCTCATCTTAATTGCTCGCCGCTTTTGTGTGTTCGACCTCACCCTCGGCCACTTTCTGGCCCTTTGCGTCAAAGGTGGACCAATAGTTTTCGAGTTTGAGATCTAGCAGGGCCTGCTTGAGGTACTTGGTCTCGAACCAACTGTCGATGTCGACGTCCTTCTTGACCAGGCCATAGGCTTTGGCGCGCTCGGCCTGGTCCTTGTAGCGCGCGATGATGAAGTCATCGACGATCGGCGACAGGCGATGGGCCAGGCGTTCGTCCTTGAAATCGGCTTCGAAGCTTTCGACTGGCAGGCCGGCCTTCGACCAGAGCTCGAAGACTGCCTGGCGATTGGCCTCGTCTGAGCCGAACCGCGCGGCCTTGACGAAGGCGCGCACGACCTTGGCGGTGAATTCCGGGTGGGCCTTCTCGAACTCCGCGGTGACGAGGAGCCCGGAGTTGCGCCCAAGCGTCGGGTCGTCGTTCTTGGTCGAGTAGATGATCTTGACCGCGCCGCGCTTGGCGAGGTCGAGATATTCCGAGCCGCCGAAGGAAGCCTCCACATTGCCCGACACGAGCGCGGCCGTGGCGGCATTCGAGTCGAGGCTGACGAAGCGGATGTCCTTTTCGGTGAGGCCGTGCTTTTCGAGAACGCGGTCGGTGGCGATCTGCAAATTGGTGCCGCGGAATTGCGCCACCTTATGGCCCTTCAGATCTTCCACTGTCTTGAGTTGCGAATCCGGGGGCACTGCGAGATACAGCGCATCGTGGCTGCCGGCTGAGGCCAGATATTTCGTCTGCAGGCCGCGCGAGCGGCCGACGATCGAAGGCAGGTCGCCGAGGCCGGCGGCGAAATCGAGCTGTCCAGCAGCGAGCGACTCGTTGAGGGCCGGGCCGGCGCCGCGGAAGAAGGTCCAGGTGATCTTTGTGTCCGGCACGTCCTTGAACTCGGCCTCGACAAGCTGCTGCACATTGGCCACGGCGACGTAGTCGCCATAGGCATAGGGCCGGTCGTCGATGCCGGTTCCAGGATAGCCGATGCGGATGAGGGTCTCGGCCGACGCGGGAGCGGTGGCGAGAAGGCCGGCGATCAGGGCTGCGATATGCGCGAATTTCATGAGCGAGGATCCTTGCTGGAGGGAAGCGTCAGGCGGCGTTGGCGACGGCGTCGCGAACTAGCTTCTTGCGGGTGACGCTGCGGCGGCCGTCGACGCTCACCGGTACGTCGCCGTCGAGAGTGGTGCGGCGCACGACACGGGCGCGGTCGCCATAGTCGTTGACGGCGTAATGCTGGGTGGCACGGTTGTCCCAAATGGCGACGTCGTTCGCTCGCCAGCGCCAGCGCACCGTGTTTTCAATCCGCAGGACATGAGACTGGAGGAGGGCGTAGAGCTGCTCGGAATCGCTCTTCGAATAGCCCACGAAACGCTGCACGAAAGAGCCGAGGATGAGCGAGCGCTCGCCGGTCTCCGGATGGACGCGCACCACGGGATGGTCGGTCTCGTAGACGGTGGAAGCAAAAACCTCTTCATAGTGGCGGCGATCGGCCTCGCTGGCATGCGGGCGCTGTGCGGCATAGTCATAGGCATTGCTATGGGTTGCCCACAGCTGTTCAGCGGTCGCCTTGAGCGCTGGTGGCAGGCTCTCGTAGGCGGCCACGGTGTTGGACCAAACCGTATCGCCGCCGACCTCGGGAATGGTCACGCCGCGCAGGATCGAGATCTTGGGATAGGCGTCGACGAAGGTGACGTCGGTGTGCCAGGCATCGGCGCGGCCACCTCGTGACGCGTCAAGTTCAAGGATCGACGTCGTGCCGTTGCGTACATGCTCGGTCGGATGTGGAACGAGATTGCCGAGTCGCTTGGAAAAGCGCTCCTGCTCGGCATCGGTCAGTTGATCCTGGTCGCGGAAGAAGATCACCTTGTGCTGTAGCAGAGCGGCATTGACGGCTGCTATCGTCTCGTCGGAAAGGTCGCCCGAAAGCTTGATGCCGGCGATCTCGGCGCCGATCCGGCCGGCGACCGGTTTGATCGTCAGCGAGGATGTATATGCGGTGGCTTGGGTTGATGTGGTCATGATGGACTGCTCCTTGGTTGGGCCGCCGGCGTGGCTCGGCCCTTTGCCGGGTTCGTTGACTGGGAATGGGGGTTACTCGGCCGCCTGACTGTCAGGCTCGCGGTGAGCGGCACGATGAGCGGGATGCTTCAACCCGAGGTTCTCGCGAAGGGTACGGCCCTCATATTCGGTGCGGAACAGTCCGCGGCGCCGCAGCTCGGGGACGACCAGCTCGATGAAATCGTCGAGCCCGCCGGGCACGGTCGGCGGCATAATGTTGAAGCCGTCGGCACCGCCTTTGTTGAAGCGCTCTTCGAGCTCGTTTGCGATGGTCTCAGCCGTTCCGACAAGCTGCCAATGGCCGCGTGCCCCGGCGATGGTCTCGTAGAGCTGACGGATGGTGAGATTTTCCCGCCGGGCGAGATCGATGATCAATTGCTGGCGGCTCTTGCCGCGCTCGGTCTCGCTCAAGTCCGGTAGCGGCCCGTCGAGGGGATAGGCGGAAAGATCGACCCCGCCAGAGAGGTTTGACAGCAGCTCCAGCCCGACGTCGGGATGGATCAGCGACTGGATCTCCTCGAACTTTTCGCGCGCCTCAGCTTCGGTTCGTCCTACCACCGGAAAGACGCCCGGCATGATCTTCAAATCATCGGGACGGCGACCATACTTTTCGAGGCGGCCCTTGAGGTCGGCATAGAAGCTCTGTGCCTCCGGTAGTGTCCGCTGGGCGGTGAAGACAACCTCCGCGGTGCGGGCCGCCAGCTCCTTGCCCGCCTCCGAGGAGCCCGCCTGGACGACAATCGGGTGACCCTGCGGCGAGCGCGAGACCGTCAGCGGCCCGCGTACTCGGAAATGCCTTCCGCGGTGCCCGAGGACATGCAGTTTCTCCGGATCGAAGAACAGGCCGCTATCCTTGTCGCGCAGGAAGGCATCATCCTCCCAGCTGTTCCATAGGCCGAGCACGACATCGGCGAACTCTTCCGCCCTTGAATAGCGGTCCTGATGGGCGAACTGGCTGATGTTGCCGAAATTCTGCAATTCGAGCGGATTGGATGAGGTCACGAGGTTCCAGCCGGCCCTGCCGTCACTGATCTGATCGAGCGAGGCGAATTTGCGTGCCAGGTTGAACGGCTCATTGAACGTGGTGGAGGCTGTTGCCACCAGGCCGATGCGTTCCGTCACTACGGCGAGCGCCGACAGCAGCGTCAAAGGCTCGAAGCCGACCGCCCATTCATCAGTCCGGGAGAGGGATTTGAGATCATCCGTATGGGCCGCGACCCCATCAGCCAGGAAGATCAGGTCGAATTTCGCGCGCTCTGCCGCCTGGGCAAATGCGATGCGCTGCCTGAGGCTCGTCGTCGCATCCGCGGCCGTGTCCGGGTGGCGCCATGCCGCCACATGGTGGCCAGCTGGATACATAAAGGCGCCAAGCCGCAGCTTTCCAACCTTGCTCACCTTCAGTCTCCTTTTCAGTCAACAATAGAAATTCACGATGAGGACGACGCTTTACGGGAGTGTGCGATCTGTCAGGATTTCGGCGGCGTTGCTGTCGGCCAACAAGTTGCCGGAGTCGTCTTTCGGCCGTACAATGCCTAGGCGGCCAGGCTGATGCTGCCCGTCTCTCCAACCAGCCGACATGCCTCGACCACGGCTTGTTCCGTGCGGTTGCGGATGGCTTCGGATATGATGACGCCATCGGCGAAGTCCCGGTCAGAGGCGTAGATTCCTGTCGGGATGGTCAACGCCTCGAAGAAGCCGAAGAGCGGCCGAAGCTGATGTTCCACGACGAGGGAATGACGTTCGCCGCCCCCAGTCGCCGCGAGGATGATTGGCTTTCCCTTAAGCGAGGTCGGCTCGAGCAGATCGAAGAAATGCTTGAATAGCCCAGTGTAGCTGCCTTTGAACGTCGGCGAGCCGATCACCAGGACAGCGGCGCCCGTCAATTGTTCGACGATGTTTCGGGCCGATGGATCGAGATCGCTAAGCCGCCTGGCCTGTGCGAAGGAGGGGCCGAAATTCTCGATATCGAAAGTAGCCGAAGATGCGCCGATCTTCTTCGCTACCTGCCCGACTATGTGGCCGACGAATGCTCTCGTCTTCGAAGGACGAGTAAGATTGCCCGACACCCCTATCACGAACTTTTTCGACATTTCTGGCTCCTCAAAGCGATCAGCGCCACTTAACTCTATCGATTCCATAGAATTAAAAGAGAGAGCGTATTTCAAAAAACTGTCCCCAATCGGATGGAGTTTGCGGAACATCGACTGCAATTGGTTCATTGGATGCAAACTGAGACGGATCAGGCCAATGCGATCGCGTATCTGACGCTGCCATGGCGCAGGCGCAATTAGCATTCACGATACGCGGTAGGCATCAAGAAGCGCTGGAAGATCGGGAGGCGCTGGTAGTGGGGAACTTTGAATTCTGAAGACTTGATCTGCGCCTCGAGCCTTACGGGTTTGTGAGGCCTCTTGGCTCGCCGCCGCCTTTGCTAACCCCCGTGGTTCCAAAGACGCGTGCCTTTACGAAGGAAGTCGAACGGCCTATATTATTCTTTGCAAGGAGAAGAATAATGGGCGCGCTTGCTCGCATCTATACCCCCGCAGAAGCTGCCGCCGTCAGCGGGATCGGCATCAAGGCGGTACACAATGCGATCGACAAACGCATTGTCGATACTGTGCCGAGCACTGCTCGGCGCGTCGGTGGGGTGGTTCGACGGGCGTTGACCGGCGAGGATTTGCTGCGGCTCAAGCTTTGGTATGGCGTGGGTGCGACATTGCCCGCTGATCGTCGCCACCGCCTGTTCGAGGAAATCAAAGCTGCCCCAAAGGCCAAGACCGTAAGGGCCGACGACCTGCTGATCGTCGACGTCGCCGAGGCGCGTAAACAACTGAAAGCGCGCATTGTCGATCTCGATGAGGCAGAGGCTGCCATCGGCCGCGTTAAAGGGGTGATGGGCGGAGAGCCTGTGTTCAAAGGAACCCGCATCCCTGTTCGCATGATCACGACGATGCTAGCGCAAGGCGCAGATGAAGCGGAGGTTCTGGAGGGATATCCAAAGCTCACGCCGCGCGTGATAGAGCTCGCCAGGATGTGGGTCGCCGCGCACCCGGTTCGTGGGCGCCCCAAGAAGCTGTTCGAGAAGGACGTGAAAATCAAGTCGTCGAAGCGCGTGGTCTTGAAGGGCGACCCACGTCCTTCGGCCAGGTCCAGACGCGTGTGACCTCGTGAGGTTTCTGATCGATGAATGCCTGCACACGTCTCTGGTTGCGGTAGCCCAAGAACGAGGCCATGAAGCAAACCACGTTAACTGGCTTGGGCTAAGCGGCGAAACCGACTGGGACCTCATGCCCCTCATTGTCGAGGAGGATTTCACCTTCGTCACCAACAATGCCAAGGACTTCAGGAAGCTCTATGCCAAAGAACAGGTTCACGCCGGCCTGATCATCGTCGTCCCTCAGGTCGGGCCTGAAAAGCAGAGAGAGCTCTTCGATGCTCTCCTCGAAGATTTTGGCCCAGAGGAATTCCTGATTAATGAGGTCATCGAAATCGAGATCGAAAACGGCAATGCCATCGTAACACGATACGAGTTGCCGTCGCCCTAGCTGAGGCTGCGCGATCTCCACTTATGATCGATCCGGTTGCCAGTCGCTCATCCGCAAAATGTTTCCGCCGAGTTTTGCGAACGCGCGCTGGCGGCAGGAGAAAACGAGAATCTGTTGATCGCGTGATTGACGATGCAATGCGTCGAACATGCGCTCAATGCGGTCGTCATCGGAATAAACCAACGCGTCATCAAGAATAACCGGTGTGGGTCGGCCGTCGCTGGCCAGCAGACGGGCGAAAGCCAGCCGGGTCAGAACCGAAAGCTGTTCTCGCATGCCGCCACTCAACCTCTCGACATCCTCGTCCTGACCATTGCGACGAACGGTCTGCGGCAACAGTGTATTCTCGTCGAACACAATGGAGATGTCATCGAATAGCAATCCAAGCAGCGGTCGCAGCTCGGACATGACCGGCTTCAGATAAAGATCGCGTGCCGTCGAGCGCGCAGCGACCAGCGTCGTGCGCAGCCTGTCGAGGACGGCCTTTTCGCTTTCGAAGCGTCTCACTCGTTCTTCAGCGATTTCCAATTTTTCTCCGGCCTCGCGCCAAGCTTCTTCCACCGCGTCCTCGGACCGGGTGCGAATATGGCCGTTGAGATCGGCAAGAGTTACACGCAACTGACCTGCCTCCTGCGTGGCGGCATCCTGAACCGAGCGGGCACGGCGCAGAACGGCTTCGGCGCTGGTGAGATCGTGAGCGACTCCGCGCAGGGGCGCAGCGCGCATTTCGGCCGCTTCGCGCAGAGTTTGTCGGGCGGTGGCTTCGGTGAGGAGCAAGCGCTCCCTTTCCTCGCGTGCTGCATCAGGTCCCAATATGACCTCGAGGCTGGTCAGTTCCGCTTGGATGGTCACGTAAGCCGTCTCCGCGGCCATGACGGCCTCGTCGGCATGGCTGCGCAAGGGCAGGGCCTCGCGCACATTGTTGCGTGTTGTCGTCACACGCTGCTGGGCAGCTGCATGGTGTTGCCGGATTTGTTGCGAATCGACCTTAAGTTCGAGGTCCCCGGCGGCGAGGGCGCTCAGTCGGGCAAGCTCCTCGTGCAATTGCTGAATTCCCTTGGGCGCGAGATCGCCGAGCCGCTGACGCGCCAAGCCCACTTCGGCGGCCTTGTCGCGCGCTTCAACCAGGCGCTGGCGTGCCGTCATGAGGCTGTCGACACCAAGGGCCGCAAGCAGACTGCGGTGCTTCGCTTCGGTTTCTTCGATGGTCCGGTCGGCTTGCTGCGGCCGATTTGAGCGCAGGGTCAAAGCTCCGATGCCGGCAATATCCAGGCGCACGGTGCCAGCAAAGCTTCGGTCTTCTGCATGGGCCAAAGGCTTGGCATCGATGGTCACCAAATCGGCGGCGCCGTCCCGGTATTCCATGCATAGCGTCGGCAGGGTTGCCAGGTGAGCTGCACGAAGGCTGGTGATCTCGATTTCGAGCGCTTGCAGCTGCTCGACAGCCTGTTCCGGCACCGCCAGCATCGCCAGCGCTGCCTCTCCGTCTGCGATCTGGGTTCTGGCGACTTCGGCTTGTTTCAACCGGTTGTGTAGGCTGGCCAGTTGTTCGGCTGCGTCGCGCGCCAAGAGGGTCGCATCCAGCCGCGCCAGCAGTTCGCGAGCTTCGCGCTCTTCCTGCTCGGCTGCTTGAACTTCGGCCATCGCTTGTTCGTTTTCGGCTATGGCAGAAGCGCGACGATCGAGAACCTCACTGCGGCGAAGCTGCGCAATCGTCGACTGCTCGCGCAAATCGGCGGCTCGTTTGAGCGCGGTCCGAAAACTATCGAGGGCCTGCTTCGCCGCGTCGTGGTGAATTGCCGCCAGCGCAGCTTCCGCTTCAGCAGCCTTCAGGGCTTCGCTGTGCGATTTGGCGGCCTCGACCGCGGCTTCGGCGGCCGAGATGCCTTCCCGCCGGGTAGCGCCTTCTTCGGGGTTTTCAAGCTCGGACAGACGCGCCAGCGCCATGCGCCGCTTGTCGAGCGCATCGCGCAGACCGGCAACTTCGGCGCTGAGGCGCAGTTCCTCTTTCAGCAGTTTGTCACGCTCATCGAGCGCCGCCGCATAGAGACCGCCGCTCTTGGGACGCAGCGTTGACGTAACCAGGCTATAGAGTTCTTCTTCACATGCGGCGGCGATTTCGGCCATGCGTCGCCCGCCGGTCAGGGCTTCAACTTCCCCCTGAACCGAGGACAGTAGGCTTTCGCGCACGCGTTTTTCGCCATCCTCCTCGCTTTTGCTGCGCTTTTCGATGCCGGTGACCCCTTGGCGAACCCAGAGCAATCCTGCCGGCCCCGCGGTTCCGCCATGGATTAGTTTGCCGATAAACCCTTCGGCCTCGTCCGCTTGAGCCAACAGTCGCCCCCGATCGAGGTCGATAACGCTGGCCAGCTTGCCTCCATAAAACTGCTTGGTAAGCCGATAGCGTCCTTCTGAAGTGGTGATGTCGGCCTCCACCACCGGATTGCCCCCACTATAAGGTCGTAGCAGTCTCACGCCTTCGGGCGTTCCCGTGTGGGGCTGGAAAAAGAGTGCGTGCAGCGCTTCGAAGAAGGTTGATTTGCCGAACTCATTGACCGCGCAAAGCACGTTGACGCCGTCGCCGATGTTTTCGATGGCGACGCCCTGCCCGGCGAACCGTTTGACGTTGTGGAGCCGAAGGGCCGTAAGTTTCATGATCCCATCGCCTCGCAATAGCTGAACAGCCGAACCAGTGCTTCTCGCGATATGTCGCGTTCGACAGCCGACCGGGTTTCGTCGGTGCTCTCATCCAACAGTGCCTGCGCTGCCTCGCGAAGGGCACCCGAGAGATCGATCCGATCCAAGTCGCCGCTTGTGCAGTCGGTCGCGAGCCCGTCCCCTTGCAGCTCCAGATAGGCGTAGTCAGGCGCGGCTGCCGCGACCGCCGCTTCGAGGGCGGTTCGTCCGCTTACCCGTACCCGGCCGGCCGCGACAATTCGCAGCAAGGTCTGACGCCGCAAGTCTGCCGGTGGAAGCAACGCTTCAAATGCCGTCGCGCTGTCGTCACCAGACAGCAGATGCAGGGGAGCGGTTTTCCAGGAAAAGCTGGCTGTCTCGACGGCCGCGATCTCGGGCATGGCGCCGGGCCCGGCAATGGAAACGACAAGGGCCTGGCCGGGTGTGTCATGTTTGAAACGGTCAGGTTCTGGCGCACCGCTATAGCGGCTGCGCTCATTGATGGCGACAGGGCCGTGCCAGTCGCCCAGCGCCAGGTAATCGAGGCCGGCCTTGGCCGCGCGATCTGGTGCAATGATGTCGGACGCTGCTGAATCCTCGGAAAAGTTCTGAATGGCGCCATGAGCAAGGCCAAGCCGGACGGCGCCTTGCGGCGTCACGGCGCTGTCCATCCACTCGGTGAGGTCGCGACCGGGCCGGCGGGTCGTGCACGGGGCAGGCAGCAGCGCCACGCCTGCGGCAATGGTCGAGACTTCGGGCCGGATCGCCAGCAGGACATTGTCCGGCACAACGCTGCCCGCTGCACTCCACAATTGATCAGCCAACAGGGAATCATGGTTGCCGGGCAGCAATATCCAGCGCAGGGGCGCGCTATGGCTCATCTCGGCTATGGCCTGCCGCAACATCGCTGGAGTGGGCGTTTCGGTATCGAACGTATCGCCGGCCAGAAGTATCGTAGATGCACCATGGACGCGTGCCTGCTCTGCCAGCCGGCTGATCGCGCCATGGCGCGCTTCACGGAGCCGCCCGCGCAGATCCTCCGGCATGTTGCCGAACCGCTTGCCGATATGAAGATCGGAGCTGTGGATGAATCGAAACATGGAGTCTCCGAGACTATGTCGATGCCAGGTTGCGCCGGGCGCGATCGATGGCTTCATCCAGCCGGGAGCGTGATATCGCCGCAAGTCGCTCGACACCGAGCAGACGTGCAAGGTCGAGAGCGGGGTCGGACTGTTCCAGAACGTCTTTGTTCACGACAACGACAGCGGCTAGCTCGGCGATTGGAATGTCGGCAATGGACCGGCGGGCATGGGCGTCAATCGGCATGCGATAATTAAGCAGATCGACCACTGCCGCCTTCTTCCATAGGAAGCTGCCGCTGGATTCTTCAGTTCTATCGAAATCGCGCAGATGCAGGTCGATACGCTCCCGAATCTTGTTGCCCGTTCTGAGCCAGCCATGCGCCCGTGCGATGCGCTGCGCAAGGACGTCTTCTCGCAGCGGACCTTCCTGTTGGATCACTGCGTCGACCATGGTCCGCAAGGTGCCTCGGTAGGCGAAGTCGTAAAAATGATCCGGGCTGGTAGCGAATGCTGATAGGTCAGTGAGGCGATAACGATCGTCCGACGGTTCTGAATTATGCGTCGAATTCGCGGCAGCAGGCAAAATTGCTCCAGATGCTGATGGGTGCTCTATCGTTGCCACGGGAGCGGCGACAAGTTCTGGCTCTAATTTCACCGACAAGTCTTCAGGTTCGCTGATCGAGGCAAACTCTTCGGCTGGCAATGGGTCTATGGGGTCGACCTTATGTCCCATGTCCCATTGGATCGTCGCTTCACTTTCCTGTTGTTCAGCCTGTTTGCGACGGCTTTCCTCGAGCAGCGCGGCCAGGCTGGCATGAAGCCTCTCGGTACAACCTTCGAGATCAAACCACCAATCGGTTGACCATACCCGGACGATGTTCCACCCGAGGCCTCGCAGGACCTGCTCGCGGACCTTGTCTCGATCTCGCGCCGTGGCAGAACTGTGATAGGTCGCGCCGTCACACTCGACCCCAGCCAGATAGGCGCCGGCGAGATCGGGATGCCGAATCCCAATATCCACTCGAAAGCCAGAAATGCCAACTTGCGGAACGATGGTCCATCCGCGCTTCTCAAGCTCGGCGGCTACAGCCTCCTCGAAAGGGGATTCCAAGGCCCCGACCGATCCGCGTTCCTGCGCTGGCAATGCCACGGCGCCGCGCTCGGCAAAATCGAGGAAGGTTTTAAGATGCTGTACACCGATTGCCTTGGTCCGGTTGGGGTCGATCTGGTCGGCGGTAAAACCTGAAAATACGATCAGTTCCTGCCGCGCACGCGTCACCGCGACATTCAGCCGGCGTTCGCCGCCGTCCCGATTCAGCGCGCCGAAATCCATGGAGCGCTTGCCGGCGTTATCTTGCGAGAAAGTGATCGAAAACAGGATTATGTCGCGCTCGTCGCCCTGGACATTTTCCAGATTCTTGACGATGGCGGGTTCAATACGATCGTCGGCAAAGAACCATTCAAGCTCCGGCTCCATCTGTCGCGCCTTGTCGAAAAGGTCGAGGATGAGCGACTGCTGTTGAGCGTTGAAGGTGATGACTCCGAGCGTGGGTCGGTCCCTTTCTGGAAGGGCCAGCCAACGCCGCATCCTGCTGACTGCCTCGTCGGTGACCGCTTGGGCTTCGATGCGGTTGGTGCGACTTTTTCCTCGGTCGTAGATGCCGGTCGTGATTTTTCGCAGCTGCACTGCCCGATCTTCCACCGTTGGGGAAGGGAAGGTAATGAGCCGATTCTGATAGTAGTGATGGTTGGAAAAGGCGATCAACGACTCATTGCGGCTACGATAATGCCAGCGCAGGTCACGCACGGGGATGCCGGCCGCTTTGGCTTCGTCGAGAATGCTTTCGAGATCCTTTTCATGCTCGACGACTTCCTCGTCCTCCTCGTTGCGGCCAAAGAAATTGGTGGGCGGCAACTGCTTGGGATCGCCTACGATAATGGTTTGATGGGCTCGCGCGATAGCACCGACGGCGTCCCAAGTGGTGATCTGCGATGCTTCGTCGAAAATCACCACGTCGAACAGCGCCTGGTCGGGAGGTAGGTATTGAGCGATGGAAAGAGGCGACATCAGCATGCAGGGCGCGAGCTTCGCAAAGCTCGACGGCATAGCGCCGATCATCTCGCGGATTGACTTGCTGGGCCGCTGCAATTCCATCTGATGGCGCAACAGGCCCAACTCGGAATTGCGCGGGACGCTTTGCACAGCCGGCAAACCATGAGCGATGGCACTGATGACGCGAAGGCTTGCTTGAGCGCGGACAAGATCGTCGATCTCCCGGAAATCTTCGATGGCGTGCTCGTGCTGGAAGCGACGGAAATCTCGCAGCACCGGATCGGCGTCCAGCGTGGCCGGCAGCCACCAGCGTACATAGGCCAGGCGGAACGCGGATTGAGCTTCGGTTGGTCGAACTAGACCCGCCTCGATATCGTCGACCAACGCTCCCAGATTCTGACTGACAGCTCTGCGACGTATGCCGCACCACGAAGTCCAGTCCCGCAGAAGATGGCGGGCATTGAGCAAATCTCCCATCGCGGTCGTCAATTCGGTCAGCGGGTTATCATGTCCTGCCCACGAAGGCGTTTTTCCAGCAACGATCGCAAATTGGGTCCTCGCAGCCTCGAATGCAGCAGAAGCCGCAAGGAAGCGGGCTGCCCCATTGCGCATCGTGCTATCTGTTGCACCACTTCGCAGGCTCGGGGCCGTTGCTTGGAGGAGCGCTCTGAGATCCTCCGTGCCGAGGCCGGGCAGGCGTAGCGTCTGTCGAAGCCTTTCGGCGATCGAGAGTATCTGATCGATACGGTGGGTGTCGGTATCAAGTGCGGCAAATCCGATCGACTTGCCAGATAGGATATTGGCTTCGACAGTGGCGCGGCGGTCCTGCATCATGCGCAACAGCGGCAAGTCGTGCTGAGGATCGGCCACGCCCTCTGTCACATGGCCTTGAAGCAGCTTCTGGACTTTGCGTTTGCCCAACTGACTGTTTGGCCAGAACGCAGAAGCGGCCTGTTGCCATTGCTGGTCTATGTCCTCTACCAGTATGAGCGCAACAGCAGCCTCGTCATAGTGTGCCGACAGGCCTGTACGAGACGTGCGATAGTCCCCGATTGCATCATTTAGAGTCGCGAGGGCTCCCCGTAACTGGGCGAAATCTCGATCAAAGGCGATGCTAAGGTCATAGCCGGCACTGTCCTGGAGTGCCCCTGCTAGTTTTCGCAGCGCTTCGAGCTCTGCTGTTGACGCATCGCCTTTTGCGCGCAGGCCGATGCTCACCAGGAAGGCGTCAAGTGCGGTCGCTAGAACCTCGGACGCACTCTTGAGGGTCTTTGCCCCTTCGAGCAAATTATCCTGCCAGCCTGACGTCCACTCGATGACATCTATGAGACGCAAGACCGGTCGCATCTCCACTGACTGAAACGCGAGACCTGTTTCGGCGGCGATATGCTCCAGCACCAGCCGGCTTGCCTCGTCATGGCCATCGCGCGATGGCCACGATAATCCCGGAGCGTGCTGTTGCTTGTTCTTGAGAGCGATGCCGAGCGCCAGATAGGGCGTGAGACCATTGATATGGCGCCGATGCAGCGCTTCGACATAGGCATTCAGTTCGTCGCGACGGACGCGAAGCCGCTCGTTGATCGCAATCCACTCCGCTCCGTCCACGCGCACGCCGCTTTCCCAGCTGATCCTGATCTGGTTGAGAAAGTTGCGTCGGTCCGCCTTGCTGGAATGGAGTTCGAGGCAGTGCGCGCCCAGGCCATGTTCGCGCAGGCGGCGGTACACCACATCAAGCGCCGCCGTCTTCTCGGCCACAAACAGCACGGTTTTGCCAACTGAAAGGCAGTTGGCAATCATGTTGGCAATGGTCTGGCTCTTGCCAGTGCCGGGAGGACCGATGATGACAAAGTCGCGGCCCTCAGCGGCGGCAAGACTCGCGGCGGTCTGTGAAGAGTCGGCCGGCAGTAGCGAAACGATATCGGACGGGGCATAGTGCCGGTCGAGTTCGCGCTCGTCCCGGAATGATGCGCCACTGCCCTCGAACGCTATCTCCGGCGTATCGATCAGATGTCGTACGACGCGGTTTTCGCGCAGCGCATCGGTACGCTCGACCAGATCCTTCCACATGAGAAACTTGGCGAAGGAAAAGGTCGAGAGCGCCGTCTCGTCCACCACCTCCATGCCGGGAACGTCGCGCACTGCCTGACGCATGAGACTTAGCAGACGCGGCACATCAACGCCGCTTTCGTCTTCGGGCAGCTCACCGGAGAACTGTGGCAGTTTGAGCTCGAAGTCGCGCTCGAGAAACTGCAACAAGGTCGCATTGAACCGCGGCTCATCTTCATGAAAGCGCAAGGTAAACCGCGATGTTGCGCTGCGGCGCTCGATTTTGACCGGTACGAGCAACAATGGCGCGCGATAGCTGCGCTCGTCCTCCGGCTTTTTCTTCCAGCGCAGGAAGCCGACCGCCAGGAAAAGCGTATTCGCGCCACCCTCGGCAAAGTCGTTGCGAACTTGGCGGTAAAGATCGATCAGGCGGGATTCCAATTGGTGTCCATCGAGCGTCGAGGGGAGCTCGTCGCGCAGGAGCGCTTCTGCTGCAAAACCGCGCTGCAGGTCACGTCCATGGACTTCGCGATAGAGGGCAGCATCACGCTCGCCCAATGGATTCTGTTCGGGCAGTGATATGAGCCTGATCGAAGCGCCCGCCATCAGGCGATCCTCGAGATAGCCGACGTCAGTGCAAAGAAATGGAATTGTCTTCTTGGAGTCCGGAAAACTGAGCAGGCGGTTCCGCAGTGTCAAATCAAGGAGCTTTTTCTGCCAGCGGTCGATCCGCCCGGCAGCTGTCGTCGGCTTCACCTCGGCGATGTCGGCAGGCAGGGCTGTCACGGCCGGTGCCGCTGGCAGCGGCAGCGCGATCTCGGTTGCCACTTCGGTATCCGCGCTGCGACGCATCGGTTCGTGCGAGGCAAGCGGCGTAATGCCGCCGCTGCGCGAGCGGCGGATATCGATAGCGGCGACAAAGGTGCCTACCTCCGTTTCATCGAGCCGCTGCTCGATTGCCCGTTGCGCAGCCTCCAGCGTCATCGCTGGCCGATGCGTTACGCCGGTCGTCTCAAACACGATCAGTTCGCGCGATGCCAGCGCCTTGCGGATCTCCATGGCATCGGTCTCGATGGCGTTGGCGAGCGTCTTTTGTGTCATCCAGACGCCGACGGCAGCGTGGCCCTGGAACATAAGCACGACTGGGTGCAGGCCTGTCGCCTCCAGGGCAGAGGCGAACAACAGACTGGCATCGAGACAGGTAGCCAGCCTCTCCGCCGTAATTGTTGAGGGACGTCGGATTTTTTGGCCTCGGCTTTCGAAGCTTGCAGGAGGCTCTGCATAATGCAGGGATAGACCAGCAACGGCCGAATAAATTGCGGCCGCCAGCATGAATGCGCGTTGCGGATTGCCGCTTTGATAGCCATCGAGGCTGGAGGCATGACCATGCGCTGCGAGCCGCTCCGCTGCGGAACGCAGCAGTCCTGCGATTGCGGGGTCGTTCGGCATGACGAATGCAGGCAGCAGTTGCGCCATATCGATGACGCCGCCCCATTCGTCGCGAGCAAGCAGGCGCACCGCAACGCGCTGTTCGGCCAGCACTGCGCCTCCTGAGGTCAGGCGCATCGTTATCTCCCCGCGCTCAGCCTCGTTGAGGCCAGCCAGATAGCTGGCGTCGAGATCGATTTTTCGGTCGCTTAAGGGAAGCCGGTCGCCAGCAACGATTCGATCAATCGTCCAGCTCTTGGCGCGCAAAAATGGCGGGTTTGATGTCAGCTCGAGAGTGCATTTTTCGAAACTCTGCTGGGTTGGGTTGTTGAGCGCGATAGACCGGATCACCGGAATAGCATTTTGGAAGGATGCATATGTAAAGCTGACGGCGATGTCGGCCACGACTTCTATTACGGGCGCGGCTGATATACCGGCGGCATCGCCAGTCTCCGAACTCGTTTCCATGCCCCGTCCCCTATTTCATTTACGATAGAACTTTGCGGCCAGAATTTGAAAGTAAATTCTTGGTATGGTCGCTGCTTATGCCCAGCGGCATGGATTTCTAAAAATGGTACCGCCCAGATAAGGGTCGCCATGGACAAAGCGCTACGCGCCTGCGCGAGTGCCATCGCAGCTCGATGACGATGCGTCTCTGCCGCGTTTCAGACTGTCGGTCGTGGCGCCTATCGCGGACTCGGGGCCTAGCCCGACAAGGACGGCGAGCCTCTATAGGCCTATCGGTGAGTGGCGGTCGAAGTCCGCCCATAAACTGTCAAAAGGTACGCACTTCCAGCTCTATTCCCCCGTGCGCGTCGCCGGCTGCCAAAAGCATTCCGGCTGTTTGCTGACGTGGCGGGGTGAGGCAGCTCATTTACCTGGAGCATCTTCAGCACCCTATGCGCCATCGCGAGGAAAGTTTGTCCCGACGCGCGAATTTACAGAATCGGAACAGATCAACAAGTATAATGATAACAAGATTCGGGGGACAGGAATGGCCGAAGTTGGACTTTTGGAATGGGCGGATAAGCAGCATGACTGGATCAGGGATGCCTTAAGAAGACACGCCGCACGGCCGGGCTTCAACCTCGAGCAGGAGGATAAGGCCGATGTAGCAGCTCAGGTCCGCCACGTCGGTGGATTTACCGTCGATCTGCCCGAATGTTCTCCGCTCTCGGCGGAGCATTTGAGGGCCAACAGTTCGAACGAGCCGCGCGCGGTGCTTTGCTCACTCGGCCCCGTCAAGCATTTGAACCGCCTCGCCGAAGAGCAGCAACTGCGTTTCGCCACCGATGGCATCACCATTATCTACGGCGACAATGGAAGCGGAAAGAGCGGCTATTGCCGGATCGCGAAGAAGCTTTGCCGTAGCCTGACGGCGGATGATCTTCTTGGCAACGTGTTCGAGATCGGCGCCAAACCACCGGCCGAGGTCCTTGTCCGGTTTCTCGAAGAGGGTGCTACGGAACCGACGCCCATCACCTGGAAGGACGGAACGCTGCCGCCGGCGTCAATTGCCCGAATTTCCGTTTTCGATTCCGCGAACGCTCGTCTCTACGTCGACAAGCAAAACCGTATCGGTTTTCTGCCCGCAACCGTCGCGCTTCTCGAGAGCCATGGACGTCACCGCAGCGAGCTCGAAGCCGACTTCCGCGAAGATATCAAAGCGATCGAAAAGAACCTAAAGACACCATTACCAGGTGGGTACACAGCTGCCGGCGCGGTCGCAAAGCTGCTGGCTCGTCTCGAGATCAAGTCAAAGGACGTGATGCCTTCCGCCGCCGAAATCAAAAAACTCGCGGCGCTCTCGGAGCAGGAGATGGCTGATCTCGCTGGGCTCGAACAGGCTCTGGCAAGCGACCCTTCAACGATGGCCACAAAACGTCGGCGTGCCAAGGCGGCCTTGGAAAAACTGCTGACAGCATCCGAACAGATCGACGCGGCTCTCTCAGCGGACGCCGTCGAGATTTATCGTAACCTCTATGCAACGGCCGATTCGACAGCAAAGGCTGCACACCTCGCCGCTTCAGGCGCCTTCGCGACTATGCCGTTGAGCGGCGTTGGACTTTCTCCCTGGCGGTCTATGTTCGACCATGCCCGAGCCTATGCAGCAAGCGTCACTGGCACCGATCATCAGCACTTGCCAGATCAGGAAGGCGATCGTTGCCTGCTCTGCCAGGAGCCGATGACGGCAGACGCCGCGGGGCGGATCCGGTCCTTCAATGACTTCGTAACGGGCGCCGCAAATAAGGCGGCGCAAGTCGCATCTGTTGCCCATGAAGAGGCCCTTCGCCAAATCAAAGGACTCGCCATTGCGACCGCGGAGGCGGTTGAGGCAGCTCTCGGAGAGTTTGGCGATCTGTCCGCCGCACGCAAGGCGATGGTGGCACTGATCGTGGCATACTATGTCGCCGCTGGTAAAAGGCGTGATGCAATTGCCGGCGCGGCTGCGCTATCCGAGTACGCTGCGTTCCCGCAACTTGCAGCGCCAGTTGCATCGAAAGTCCGAGCGGAGGCGGAGGCGCTAGAGGCCGAAGCGCTGACAGACGACAAGGCAGCGGCCGACGACGGGAATCGCGCTATCGATAGAGCTCGTCGCGATACACTCAAGGATCGGAAAAAACTGGGCGACGATCTCACTATCATTGTCGCGCGCCTGGCGAATCTCGAAGAGCGACGCAAGCTTCTGTCATGCTGCGACGCTGTCGAAACAGGCTCGGTGTCACGGCAGATGACGTCGCTTCGACGAAGCCTCGTCATGGAGAATCTCGAAAAGCGCGTCGTCGCCGAGATTGAGGCCCTGGCGTTAACGCACATCCCGTTCGCAGTTAATGATCGTAGTCAGGATGGGCAGAGCTATTTCGAGGTCGGGCTCAACGCGGCAAAAACAATTCCAAACAGCAAGGTCTTGAGCGAAGGAGAGCAGCGCGCGCTTGCCTTGGCCTGCTTCCTAGCCGAGGTCGGAGGAGACACATCGCGTCAAGGTATGATCATTGACGACCCTGTGTCGTCTCTCGACCATGTTCGGATCAGGCGGGTCGCGGCAAGGCTGGTGAAAGAAGCGGCCACAGGACGTCAGATCATCATTTTCACGCATAATCTTTTGTTCTTCAATGAAGTGGTTGACGCTGCCGCGCAGGCCAATCCGCCGATTCCACTTGTTCGAAACTACATCAACAAGTCCGAAGCCGCTGGCTTTGGCTTGATTAGCGAAACTGACGAGCCGTGGATCGCACAGTCTGTCACGAAGCGCATCGACACTCTCAAGACGCGCCTGAAGAGCTTCGACGGCGCCACTGATTTCACGACCGATGCCTGGCGAAGGTCGGCGAAGGATTTCTACACCGATCTTCGGGAAACCTGGGAGAGGCTTGTTGAAGAAATCCTGCTTGGGAAAGTCGTCGAGCGATTTAACAGCGATGTCAAAACGCAGAGCCTGAAGGGTGTTGTTGTCGAGGACGAAGACCACAAGCGAATCTTTTGGGCCATGAAGCGAGTTTCGGAGCGTTCTGGACATGACATGGCGTCCGCGAAGGCCATTCCAGTTCCAATACTAGCCGATATGAAGGGCGATCTTGATGGGATCGACCAATATCGTATCGACACCATCAAACGAAAGAAGGATGCCGAAAAGCGTCGGATTGAATTCGAGCAGCCTCCCAAGGCGACCATGCTCTAGCTTGATGAATATCGTGGTCGCCATCGTCACCTGGCGGTCAAGCGCTTGCGCATCGCTCTTGCTTCTGACGCCGGCCATTTTGGATCGTCGCACAAATGAGATTGGTTCGATCCGACACTGACCCGTGGGCGGGGGGCTTGGGGTTTACGAGCCGCTGGCGGACCGAACCGTCTCAGGCAACACCGGGAAATTTACTGGACAATGGGGCATGAGCGCGGACACCTTGAGGCGAGAATTTGTCAGGACGTCACTAATTCCAACGCGCCCTTCGTAAACGTGACTTGACGTCATCGGAAAAGGCCTGGCTCCGCCGCCCCGGCCAATTGCGCGCTTCGATTTCCTGGTACGAGGCCACCAGGGGCGATGAGGATTATGGTCTTGGACCGAAGCCCTACCTCGCAGTCACGCGCGAAAGCCGTGCCAGCGGCAGGTGCATGTCATGGGCCGGCAGTCTTCACAGCGCCGATAAGCCACCGACCATGCTCGTGCCGGAGTCGCGGAGGCCGGTCCGCCGTTCTGTCGGCGTTTCCGATGTCCCCCCGCTGCGCGCACCGTTTGATGCGTTCGGTCGCGCCGGTGTACTTCGGCTGGCGCGTTCAGCCTCGTCGACCAGCATGTCGCGCCGACGAGCCTGCACCGCGTCGTTCACGGAAAGGGAGGGAAGACGCCACTCACCAATTTGTCCAAAAACACCGGGATGAGCCGGCGGGCTGACGGAGGAAATATTGAAGTCGAATCAGGCGGCGAGCACCGCCTTCGGCTCGACGAGTTCGTAGCCTTCGCTGCGCCGTCGCATTAGAGTGACTGAGGCAGCGTCGCTGTCATTCGGCTGCCTTCTGAAGCTTCCCGAAAACAAACAGCTTGCCTTTGCGCACGCTGTCTTCAAGCGGGCTCGCCTTTGCCAGATGCGCCGCAATCGCGCTGGCCAGCATGCAGCCCGTCCCGCGCATCGATACGGCAAGGCGCGGTATATCAAAGCGGATTGGTTCTTGATCCAAGCGCAACAAAATATCGATCGATCGGGGTCCCGCCGCGTGGCCGCCCTTGATCAGCAGGGCCTGCGCTTCGGCGGCCACCAATTTCTGGCCTTGCTTGACTGCGCCGTCCTCGTCGACAGCGAGTTCTGAGCCGACAAGCAGCGCCAGCTCGATGAGATTGGGTGTGACGAGACGGCAATGCGGCATCAGATCACGTTTCATGGCGGCGATGGCGCCTTCTTCCAGAAGCGCCCGGCCTGAGGTCGAGGCCAGCACGGGGTCGAGCACTGCCGGCACGTGGCGGTTTTCGCGCAGCACTGCGGCAACGGCAATCACGATATCAACCGTTGCGAGCATGCCGATCTTAATTGCCGCCACCGTGTTGGCCTGCAGCGCGGCGCGCATCTGATCGGCCACAAGATCGGGCTGCGAAGGATGGATTTCCGTGACGGCCTCGTGCGTCTGCACCGTTAGCGCGGAGACGGCAAGGCAGGTGCGCACGCCAATGGAAGAGATCGTCTCTATGTCGCGCGCAATTCCGGCGCCGCCGCTGGAGTCAGATCCGCCGACCACGAGCACATGCGGTTCTCGCCTCAGCGCCATGGCTTTGTCTTTTCGATCCATTCTCGCGTGCGCGCTTCGGGATCGGCATTCAACGTGATGTCGGTGACCACCGCCGCGCTGTCCGCACCAGCCTCGAAAACACCGTCGAGCCGGTCGGGGTTGAGGCCGCCAATGGCGACCAATGGGATCGGCGCCACCCGATGCTTCCACCCGCTGATCCGCTCGAGGCCTTGCGGCGCCCATTTCATCTTCTTCAGGATGGTCGGATAAATCGGGCCGAACGCGATATAGTCGGGCTCGGCGGCCATCGCCGTTTCCAGTTCGATATCATCATGCGTGCTGAGTCCAAGCCTCACGCCGGCTACCCGAATCCGCGAACGATCGGCGGTCTGCAAATCCTCCTGGCCGAGATGGACGAAGTCGCAGCCTTCCTCTATTGCCGTGCGCCAATAGTCGTTGACGATCAGTTGGCAACCATGGACCGCGCAGACGCTGTTCGCGCGGCGGATTTCCGTCCGCAGCGTGACCTCGTCCCTATCCTTGATGCGCAACTGAACCAGCTTGACGCCAAGCGGCACCAGCCGTTCGATCCAGGCAGCGCTGTCGACGATCAGGTAGAAGGGATCGAGCTTCATGAAAAAACTGCCCTGCCGATTGTCGGTGTCGATGGCACTGCGACGTCGCGCGGTTCGAGCATTCCCGAACAGAAAGCCTCACGACCGGCATCGACCGCCTTGCCGAACGCACGCGCCATGCCGACCGGATCGGCCGCCCTGGCGACCGCCGTGTTCAGCAGGACGGCGTCATAGCCGAGTTCCATGACGGTTGCCGCGTGCGACGGTCGCCCGAGGCCTGCATCCACAATCAGCGGAACGCCAGGGAAATGTCCGCGCATCGAGCGCAGCGCCATCATGTTGACCGGCCCGAGGGCGGAACCGATCGGTGCGCACCACGGCATCAAGACCTTGCAGCCCGCCGCTAGCAGCCGCTCGGCCACTACAATGTCGTCGGTGGTATAGGGGAACACCGTAAAACCGTCCTCGCACAGGATGCGGGCGGCTTCGACCAGGCCGAACACGTCCGGCTGCAGCGTGTCGTGGTTGCCGATCACTTCGAGCTTGATCCAGCTCGTGCCGAACACTTCACGCGCCATTTTCGCGGTCGTGACCGCTTCCTTGACGGAGTGGCAGCCAGCGGTGTTGGGCAGGATTCTGACGCCGAGCGAGCGGATCAGCGACCAGAATTTTTCGCCAGCCCTGCCGCCTGCCATTTCACGGCGCAACGAGACGGTCACCACCGAAGTTCCGGACGCCTTGACCGCATCGGCAAGGATGGCCGGCGAAGGATATTGCGCGGTGCCCAGAAGCAGGCGCGACGGAAGCTCGGTTCCATAAAGCTCGAACATGGTCTAGCCGCCCTGCATCGGCGACAGGATTTCGATCCGGTCGCCGTCGCTCAACTGGAATTCCGCCCGGTTGGCTTTGTTCACGAGGTCGCTGTTGACGGCCGTTGCCAGCCAATCGCCCTCATAGTCGAGCGCGGCCAGCAGTTCAGACAGCGTGGTGGTGGCAACGTCATACGCTTCGCCGTTGACCATCAGTTTCATGAGCAAGCTCCTTGGTTCTGTCTTGAGCGAAAACCAGGTCGGCAGCCTGGCGCGCCATGGCGGGAGCCAGGAGAAAACCGTGACGATAGAGCCCGTTGATCGCGATGATTTCACCCTTGGTTTCGACGCGCGGCAAATTGTCGGCAAAGGCTGGGCGGACGCCGACACCGGTTTCAACGATCTCGGCCTCGCCAAAGGCCGGGTGGAGGGCATAGGCGGTACCCAGCAGTTCCATCATCGAACGCGCCGTAACCGGTCCGACGGACTGGCTTTCAATCATCGTCGCACCAACCATGAAACGGTGGTCGGTGCGCGGCACTGCATAGAGTGGAAAGCGCGGATGCAGCAGCCTGACGGGGCGCGACAGCGAGATATCAAGCGCGCGCAGCATCAGCATTTCGCCGCGAACGCCGCGCAGCCTGTCATCGACGGCGGCCATTCCCGTGCAGTCGATCTGGCGATCGAAACCGGAAAGGTGCCGGGCGTCGGCGCCAAAGTGGAATTCGACACCCATGGCTGCGAGCTTGTCATGAAGTGCTGCCATCGCCTGGCGCGGATCAAGATGGCCCTCAGCGGGGAAGAGCAATCCGCGGCGGAAGCGGCCGGCTAGGTCGGGCTCCAGCAAGGCAATTTCATCTTCCTCGACGCGCCGATAGCCCGTCGTGCGGCTGGCGAACCGGTCGAGCTCGCCCGCATCGCGCGGCGCGGCCAAGACCAGAGTTCCCCGTCGTGCTACCAAGCCGGGCGTTGCGGCGTCCCACCAGTCGGCGGCGTCGCGTCCGAGATCCAGCACCGGCTGCTCGGCGCTTTCACGCTCGCACCATGGCGCCAACATGCCACCGGCGAACCACGACGCATTGCCGCCAAGGGCAGGCCTTGTCTCGGCAACGGTAACCACCGCGCCGCGTGCGGCGAACTCGAAGGCGGCGGTGAGGCCGGCAACGCCGGCCCCTTTGACCAAGACCTTCATGATGGCTCACGTGGCTGAGGTATGAGCGGTGCGCCGGTCTCGTCCGCCGGCAGGTAGAGATCGCCGCCCTCGCGGTACTTCGCCGCCATCGCCGCCATGCCCTCTTTCTGTGCCTCGGCGCGGATGTCGTGAGAGATACGCATGGAGCAGAATTTCGGTCCGCACATCGAGCAGAAATGCGCCACCTTGTGCGCTTCCTTGGGCAAGGTCTGGTCGTGGAAGGACCGCGCGGTTTCCGGGTCGAGCGACAGGTTGAACTGGTCCTCCCAG